>NZ_JAMFRV010000341.1 GCF_026224925.1 Pseudomonas sp.
ACGGGCTGACCGCAGGTATCGCTAACGAACAGCCTTACGCCTATATCGGCACCGATGGCAAAGTGACCGGTGCCAACGTTGAGGTGCTGCAGGCGATTCTTACGCCGTTGGGCATCACCAAAATCGAAACGCCGATCACTGATTTTGGTTCGTTGGTGCCGGGGCTGGCAGCCGGACGTTTCGACCTGATCGGTGCAGGCCTGTTCATCAATACCGCCCGCTGCAAAGTGATTGGCTACTCCAACCCGGTCACCCGCTCCGGTGGAGCGTTCATTGTAAAAGCCGGTAACCCACTTAAGTTGCACAGCCTAAAAGACGTTGCAGCCAGTGGCAAAGCACGTCTGGCGACGCAACCGGGCACTAACCAGGTTCAAGAAGCCAAAGACAGCGGCATTGCTACCAACAACGTAGTCCTGTTCGACAAGGACACCGAAGCCTTGGCCGCGCTGGAAGCTGATCGGGTTGACGTGGTGTATTTCCCGGACGCGGAAATCATCAGCTTGGTCAAGAAAGCCAACAGCACATCCATCGAACGTGCCCTGCCCTTCGACCAGATTCCTGACGCCCAAGGCAAGCCAACCTGGAATTACCACGCCTACGGCCTGCCTAAAAATGACCCTGAGTTCACTCTGGCGTTCAACGAACAGCTGGCCAAACTGCGTGCTTCAGGCGAGCTGCTGAAAATCCTGCAGAAATACGGCTATACCGAAAACGAGTTGCCGGGCGCTGGCATTACTGCTGCGCAACGCTGCAACCCTTAACGCATCGTCTATAACCGTACGCACCACGAGGCCTTCGATGCCAGCCCTGCAAAAGCACATCCTTGGAAAAGCCGGCTCATTGAGTTGGGGAACACTGACATTTGCCCACCCTACTTTGACTGGCGTGGAGTGGCCGTTCTTTGATATCGAATCCACACTGCCGGGGGCAAAGCTGGCGATCATCGCCGGCATGCACCCCAACGAAGTCGACGCCATGGAGGCAGCGCTTCGCTTGAAGGACTATTTCACTGAAAAACTGGTACGCGGTTCGGTGTCAATTTTGCCGGTGCTGAATATTCCGGGCCTGTTCGAACACGCCGAGTTTGTTTGCCCGGTCGACGGCAAGAACATGAATTTTCTGTCGCCCGGGGATGTAAACGGCTCGTTCAGCCAGGTGTTGATGCACGAGGTGCTGCACGAATGGTCGAAGGACGCAGACGTTTTCATCGATTTACACGGCGGTGACTTGCGCGAAGAAGTCGCACGCTTCGTGATGTGCCAGATGACCGGAGCGCCAGAGTTTGACCAGCGGACACGGGCGTTGGCGCATCAGTTCGACGCTGACAGCATCGTCGAGTTCGCAGTCGAACAAACCAATAACCGAGGCCGTGCCACCAACGAACTGCCTTGGCTCGGCCGCCATGCAGTGATGGCTGAAGGCGGCGCCAACGGCGTTTTCGATCCGATATGCATCGAGTTTCATTTCAATGGGGTCGCTAACGTCGCCCAGTTTCTGGGCATCACCGAAGATCGCGAACCGGCACAGAAACAACGTCGCAATGTGGTCGTGAGCAATTTTTCGAAAGTCGAAGCGCCTATCAGCGGACGACTTTATCTGGACGTTGCGGCTGGCGAGCACGTCGTCGCTGGCCAACGTCTTGGGCACCTCAAAGACATTTACGGGATACCCCAGGGCGAGCTGCTGGCGGCCCACGATGGCTTGGTGTTGATGGTGGTCAACCACCCAATCGTCAACCAGGGCGAATGGTTGATAAGCCTTGCACCGCTCACTCCCGATACGCCATGAACGCAGCACCCTGAACGTTTGCCACTGACCCTGGGCACCACCCATTTGGCGTCCAGGAAAGTGAGCAGCAAAGGCCTCAACCCACACGAGTACAGGCCATGTTTATCGATCCCTCTGCTGTGGCTACAGCAACGTTTATCGCACGTCAGTTAGCACACGGTGCGGTGGTGACGCTGGAGATTACCTTCCTGGCGGAACTGGTGGTATTGGTGATGTCGTTCGTCATCGCCTTAATGCGCCTATCACCCTGGAGAGCGCTGCGCTGGATCGCCACGGTCTATGTCGAAATTCTGCGTGGCATCTCGGCGCTGGTGTTGCTGTTCTATCTGTTTTTCATTTTGCCGCTGTTCGGCATCAGCTTGTCACCCATGGCTACCGGCGTGATTGGCTTGGGCCTGACCTTCTCCGCCTATGGCTCAGAAATCATCCGCTCAGCATTGATCAATGTCAGCCTCGGGCAACGCGATGCAGTGCGGGCGCTGGACTTTGATTCCGCCACCGCGTTTCGACGAATTGTATTGCCTCAAGCCCTGCCATTCATGTTGCCGCCAATGGGCAATCAACTGGTCGAATTGATGAAAACCACCTCGTTGGTTTCGTTGATCACCTTGAGCGATCTAACGTTTTCCGGCAGCCAGCTCGTGACCACGCTAGGTCAACAAACCTTGATTTGGTGCATCGTGCTGGTGTGCTACTTCGTCATGGCATGGCCATTGAGTTGGCTGGTTCGTCGATACGAGCAACACAGCACCGCATGGCGCCGGTCCAAGGAGTAAGTCATGAATTTTGATTATGCATTTGCCTGGTCGATTATTCCGGACCTGCTTCGGGGTTTAGTGGTCACCATTCAAGTCGTGGTGCTTGGTTTCCTGCTCGCGGTACTGGTCGGCCTGATACTGGCGATTACCCAAGGCTCGAAGTTCGTGGCGGTCCGTAGACTGACCAAGGCGTACCTGAGTTTTTTCCGCAACACGCCGTTGATGGTTCAGCTGTATGTGCTGTTCTTCGCGTTTCCATTGGCGGGCATTACGCTGCCAGCGATTTCTACCGGCGTCATCGGCCTCGGGCTTTACTACGGCACTTACATTGCCGACGCGTTTCGAGGTGCAATAGACGGCATACCGGCGGGCCAATGGGATGCCGCCAAAGCGCTGGACTTCGATACCAGCACCACGTGGCAGCGCATCGTGTTACCGCAGACCATCAAGCCCATGCTGCCGATTCTCGGCAATTATCTGATCGGTATGTTCAAGGAAACGCCGCTACTGGCGGTGATTACAATCCCTGAGCTGTTTCAGGCAGCTAAACAAGTGGCGGGGATGACTTACCGCTACAACGAACCCTACACACTGATGGCCCTGATGTTCTTAGCCATCAGCATTCCAACCTCCTTGTTGTTTAAATATTTGGAAAGGCGCAGTCATGTCTAACCTTGCAAGCATCATCCGCACTGCGCCGGCGCAAATAGCGCTCAAACAAGTGGTCAAGAGTTATGGCGCTACACGAGTAATCGATCACCTTGACCTCAGCATTGTACAAGGGCAGAAGGTCGCGTTGATCGGCCCCAGTGGCTCGGGAAAATCCACCGTGCTGCGACTGATCAAAGGGCTGGAAAGCTACCAGCACGGCAGCATCGAAGTCGACGGCGCAGCTGTTCCAGGCAAGCCGCCAGGTTGGCGCTGGCCGGGCACGAAAAGAGCCCCAGTCATTCATCGGGTCGGCATGGTGTTCCAGCAATTCAACCTGTTCCCGCATCTAACGGTGCAAGAGAACATCACCGAGGCGCCTTTCAGGGTGTTGAAATTGAGCCGTGAAGAGGCCCAGGAACGCGCCCATCAATACTTGGGACTCGTTGGCTTGAGCCATAAGGCCGATGCCTACCCGAGCCAACTGTCTGGCGGCCAACAGCAACGTGTGGCCATCGCCCGCACATTGGCAATGCGTCCGCAGGTCATGCTGTTTGATGAAGTGACCTCCGCACTTGATCCCGAACTGGTAGGCGAAGTATTGGCGGTCATCCGCACCATCGCCCACGAACAACAAATGACCATGCTGCTGGTGACGCATGAAATGAAGTTTGCTCAAGATATCGCCGATCGGGTGCTGTTTATGGAGGCTGGAAGAATCGTCGCGGATGGATCCCCCGAGGAGATATTGGTTGACCCGGACAACGAGCGGACCCGGCGCTTTCTCAATCGGGTTGAACAGCGTTAAGTAAATAAGCAAACCTTTGTAGGAATAAATTCGGCCCTCAGAAACTGGGCCAACAACTTACGCCGCAGCCAAACTGCGAAGTGTTGGTTGTGCGACAGTTGTCCAACAAACTGTTGTGAACTATATGCGCGACTTTCCGCTGCCCCTCTTTTTATAACGTTGATGTCACGTTTTTCATATGGCACGCCACTTGCTAAAGCTCCTTATAGAGCCCGACTATTCCAATAGACGCTCCTTCCAGACATTAGGCGTTAAAGGAGTAATTAGCGTGGGTTCAATCCATCCGGGAAGCGGCGCAGTTCGTCGCAAACTTCCACTTGCAGTAGCCATCAGAGCAGGGCTACTGGTGTTGTTTTGGCAAGCCAATGCTCATGGCGCACCGGCCAATAGTGACAGTTCCACTGCTCCTAGCCTCTCCACCGTGGAGGTGACCGGACACGCTGAAACCGAAGTAGAGGCCGCCAAGACCCGCCTGAACAAGGTTGCAGGCGCAGTCAGCGTGGTCGACAACAAGGAAGTAGCCAAGGGCCAGGCGGCGACTGCCCAAGACGTGCTGGCCTTCCAGCCCGGCGTGTACGCCCAAGCTACCAGCGGCCAGAGCGCCGCCAAGGTATCGATTCGCGGCTCGGGGCTCAACAGTTTCTACGGCGGCTATGCGCTGGGCATCAAGTACTTGTATGACGGCATCCCCATCACCGGGCCCGGAGGCACACAGGAAGATTTGCTGGACATGGCAGCGGTGGACCATACCGAGGTGCTCTCCGGGGCCAACGCCTTTGCCTACAGCGCCCTGACCCTTGGCGGCGCCATCAACATGGTGACCAACAGCGGCTACACCGCGCCGGGCAATTCGATACACCTGGAGGGTGGCAGCTTCGGCTACCGCAAGGAGCAACTGAGTACAGGTGGCGTGGTCGGCGACAGCGATTATTACTTGTCGGTACTCCAGAACCAGCGCAACGGTTATCAAGATGATTCTGCCAACCACGGCAAAGACGTGGTCGCTAACTTCGGACATGTATTCAACTCGAAACTTGAAACTCGCCTTATTATTCGTTATCGCGACGAAGTCAACACCAACGCCAGTACACTGACCAAGGAGCAGATCAAACACGACCCTACCGCCAACAATTATCGCTGGGTGCGAAAGAAGCCTGGCACCACGTTTTTGGGCAGTATCACCACCTATACTTTCGATGATGATTCCAAACTTGAACTGGGCTTGGGCTATCACCATTACACGCTGACTGACGGCCTGCACTATTACGCGAACCCCGGGCAGTGGGATTCCACCGACCTGTCCACGTCATTGCGCTATATGCGCGAAAACGATCACCTGTTCGGCTTACGCAGCGACACCACCCTGGGTTTCAGCAGCACCGTGCTGATGCCGGGCGACGTGAAGATCCGCGACCCCAACAGCTGGGCACAGGTGGAGCGCGTCAAGTTCTCGGGCTCGCGAGACACGGTGTTCACTCTGGGCAACGAGCTGCAACTGACCGACCGGGCCTGGTTGTCCACGGGCCTGTCTTTGGCCAATAGCCAGCGAGATGTGCGGGTGGCGTATGCGGTCAACCAAAACACCAGCAGCCAGTTCCCCAGCGCGGTCAACTACGACGACTGGAACCTGGCGCCGCGCCTGGGCTTTCGCTACGCGCTGACATCAGGTGTGCAGTTGTTCGGCAACGTTAGCCGCTCGATCGACCCGCCAGTGACCTGGTACTACTCCTCAGGTCCCGTCTCCAACCCTTATATCCAGCCGTTGCACGCGCAGAAGGCCAATACTGCAGAGATCGGCATTCGCGGCAACCAAGGCATTTTTGACGGCAGCCTGACGTTCTACCGCTCTTGGGTGCAAGGTGAGTTGCTGTCAGCGGTAATCGCCGACGCCACTGCTACGTCTAACGAAATAGTGTCCAATACCAACGCCTCGCCCACCATTCACCAAGGCGTGGAATTCGGCTTAAGCACTCAGCTGTGGAAAGGCGTCAGCGGCGACACGATCAAGTGGCGCCAGGCCTACACGGTCAACGATTTTTACTACCGTAATGACCCGACCTTTGGCAGCAACCAATTGCCCGGCATACCTCGCCAGGTGTACCAGGCAGCCCTGCAGTATCAGCAGGCAAGCGGCTTCTATGCCGACGTAAACATGAACTACGCCTCCAGCTACTACGTGGATTTCGCCAACACCGTGAAGGCGCCGTCGTACACGATTTTCGGCGCGAAGGTTGGCTATGAGACGCCAAGCAAAGAATGGAGCGTATTTCTCCAGGGCAACAACCTGACCGACCAGCACTACGTCACGGCGTCGAAGAACTCCTATGACCTCAAAGGTGTCGATTCGGCCAACTTCTATGTCGGCGACGGTATCGGCTTCACCACCGGCGTGACCTACAGATTCTAACCATCGACGCACAGGGAGCGAATCGCAGATGAACCCCAAGCAATTGCACGTCAACCTGTTCGAAATGAACTGCGTGAGCCATATCACCCATGGTTTGTGGGTGCATCCGGACAACAATCGGCACCGTTTTAACGACCTGGACTACTGGACAGAACTGGCCCAACTGCTAGAGCACGGCTGCTTCGACGCGGTGTTTCTGGCGGACGTGATAGGCACCTACGATTTATTTCGCGGCGGCCCGCAAACGTCCTTGCGCGAGGCCATGCAGATCCCCAGCAACGACCCCCTGCTGCTGATACCGGCAATGGCAGCGGTGACCCGCAATCTGGGTTTCGGCGCAACCTTTTCCACCACCTACGAGCCGCCCTTTGCCTTCGCCCGGCGCATGAGCACACTGGATCATCTGACCAAGGGCCGCGTGGGCTGGAACATCGTTACCTCCTACCTGCCCAACGCAGCGCGCAATTTCGGACATCTCGACCAAATCAACCATGACCACCGTTACGAAATCGCCGACGAGTACCTAGATGTGCTCTACAAGCTCTGGGAAGGCTCCTGGGATGACGATGCCGTGATCCAGGATCGGCAACGTCGCATCTACACAGACCCGGAAAAAGTGCGCTACATCGACCATGTGGGTGAGCACTTCCAAGTTGCCGGGCCGCACCTCTGTCAACCCTCGCGCCAGCGCACCCCGGTGCTGTTCCAGGCTACCGGCTCGCCCGCCGGTACAACCTTCGCCGGGCGTCATGCCGAGGTCGTGTTCACCGGCGGCGCCAGCCACGAGACGGTACGCCGAAATATCGCGACGATGCGCGCCCAGGCGGTGGCCCAAGGACGTAGCGCCAACAGCATCAAGTTCGTGGTGATGGCCTCGGTGATCGTCGCCAGAACAGAAGATCAACTGGCCCGCAAGCTTGAGGACTACCGGCGGTTGATCAGCGTCGAGGGCTCCATGGCGCATTTCCAGTTGCCCATCGACCTGCTGGCACACCCACGGGAAGAGTTGGTGTCGAGTGTGCTCAATCGGGAAAAGATTGACTCGCTTTTTCTCGATTATTTCCCGCCGAACGAGACCATTGGCCAGGCCCTCGACCGCTTGTCGCGGCTCGATCAGGGTTATTTCTTCGTCGCGGGTACGCCCCGAGAAGTGGCCGATCGCATCGAGCAATGGCTGGACGTGGACGGCATCGACGGGATCAACCTACGCCAGTTTCTCTCCTTTGAAACCGCTCGAGATTTCATCGAGTTGGTGGTGCCCGAGCTGCGCCGTCGCGGCCGTTATCGCGAGTCCTACAACGACGGCGAAACCTTGCGCGAGCGGCTGTTTGGTGAGGGGCAGGCGCGCTTGCCAGCAGAGCATTTCGGCACCCGATACCGCGACCCCGCGAACTTGCGCATCGCCGCCGAACCTTTGCGCTCTACCTCGCTCTCGCAGCCCGTCGAACAAGGTCATTGACCTTATGCGAGTTTTTTATCGGCCAATGTTGGGATTGTCGCTGCTTACGCTGGGTACCTTACTGTCTGCCTGGGCACAGCCATACTCTTCACCGAGCGCTGGCAGACCGCAGACTAAGAGTTTCATTCCTATAAACCAAAACTAATTACCGGCCTTAAACCATTTTTATTGAGTGTTCATAAGCTAAGACTCAAATGTTATTTATGTACTTATTTTATATCCACTACTCTCGCGTCAACTTTTCAACTGTTGCTTGATTAACTGTCCCGGTACACACAGCGACTCAACAACTGGCCATCCTTTAAGGACTTCATCATGGATGTATTCTGGTTCCTACCCACCCACGGCGACGGCCACTACCTCGGCACCACTAAAGGCGCCCGCCCCGTCACCTTGAATTACCTGAAACAAGTGGCCCAGGCCGCAGACAACCTCGGTTATCACGGAGTACTGATTCCAACCGGCCGCTCATGCGAAGACTCGTGGGTGATCGCCTCGGCGCTGGTGCCGTTGACTGAACGCTTGCGGTATCTGGTGGCGATTCGTCCGGGAATCATCTCGCCCACGGTGTCGGCGCGGATGGCCGCAACGTTGGATCGACTGTCCGGTGGTCGACTGTTGATTAACGTGGTGACCGGTGGCGATCCAGACGAAAACCGTGGCGACGGCAGCTTTCTCGACCACAGCGAACGCTACGAAGTCACCGACGAGTTTTTGCAGATTTGGCGTCGGGTGCTGCAAGGCGAATCCGTCGACTTCGAAGGCAAACACCTGCGCGTGCAGAACGCCAAGG
>NZ_JAMFRV010000342.1 GCF_026224925.1 Pseudomonas sp.
ACAGATCCTCAAGCTGATCCGCGAGTTGCAACAAAAGCATGGCACGGCGGTGTTGTTCATTACCCATGACATGGGCGTGGTGGTGGACATTGCCGACCGGGTTTGCGTGATGCGCCAGGGGCATATTGTCGAATCCGGCACGGTGGCGGATGTGCTGTCCCGCCCCAGTGAGGACTACACCAAAGCCTTGCTTGCTGCGGTGCCAGGCCTTAAACCGCGTGCTGCGCGGCGCGAGATTTACAGTACGCAAGTGGTGCTCGATGTCAGCGAGCTGGGCAAGGTTTATCCGCCGGCGGGAGGCGCCTGGCGTTGGTTCGGCAAGCCGCGTGAAGGCACGCGGGCCGTGCATGACGTGTCCTTCACCCTCAAGCGTGGACGAACCCTGGGCATCGTCGGCGAAAGCGGTTCCGGAAAATCCACGGTCGCCCGTTGCGTGATGCGCTTGCTGGCCCCGACGCATGGCGCGGTCAGGGTCACCGGCAAGGACATTTCCGAATTGTCGGCGGCCAGTCTCAAGCCACACCGCAAGCGTATCCAGATGATCTTTCAGGACCCCAACCGTTCGCTCAATCCGCGCGTCAGCATTGGCAAAAGCCTGGTCGAAGGGCCGATGAATCATGGCGTGTCGTTCGCTCAGGCGTGGGCTCGCGGTCAGGAGTTACTGGAACTGGTGGGGCTGCCCGCCGATGCGATCGAGCGTTATCCGCACCAGTTTTCCGGTGGTCAGCGGCAACGTATCGCCATCGCTCGCGCTTTGGCCATGGAGCCGGATGTGATCGTCGCTGACGAGGCTGTCTCGGCGCTCGACGTCTCGGTGCAGGCGCAGGTGCTGCAATTGCTCGAAGACATTCAACAGCGCATGGGCGTGGCCATTCTGTTCATCACCCATGACCTGCGCGTTGCTGCGCAATTGTGCGACGACGTCTTGGTGATGCAGCGCGGGCAGGTCATCGAGTATGGGCCGGCGGCCGATGTCTTGGCCAATCCGCAGCAACCCTATACCCAGCAATTGATGGACGCGGTCCCCGGCAAAGGTTGGGATTTCGCTGCGGGCCAGAGGATTTGAGCATGACCTTTGATTTACTGTTTCGGGACGTCACCGTGGTCGATGGCACCGGCGCCGAACCTTATATTGCCGACCTCGCGACCCGGGGTGATCGGATCGTCGCCATCGGCAATTTTACGGGCCATGACGCGCGGCGGATCATCGATGGCAACGGACGCTGCCTGATGCCTGGTTTCATCGACGTGCACACCCACGACGACACCAACGTCATTCGCACCCCGGAGATGCTGGCCAAAATCTCCCAAGGCGTGACCACGGTCATCGTCGGCAACTGCGGCATCAGCGCCTCGCCGGTCACGCTGCCCGGTGTGCCGCCGGACCCAATGAACCTGCTCGGCGCGCAAGACGCGTTCGTTTACCCGACGTTCAAGGCCTATGCTGACGCGGTTGAGCAAGCCGTACCGAGCGTGAACGTCGCGGCCTTGATCGGCCACACGGCATTGCGCGCAAACGTCATGGAGCAATTCGACCGAGCCGCGCTGGACAGTGAACTGAAAGCGATGTGCCTGGCGCTGGAAGGCGCGCTGGATGCAGGCGCTATCGGTCTCAGTTCAGGGTTGGCGTACACCAATGCCAAACAGGCACCGATGGCCGAGATGCAGCGCCTGGTGGACATCGTTGGGGCACACGGCGCGCTGTACACCACGCACATGCGCAACGAGCACGATGGTTTGCTGGACTCCTTGCAAGAATCCTTTACTACTGCGCGCAATGCGGGCGCAGATTTGGTGATCTCCCATCTCAAATGTGCCGGCGCTGGTAATTGGGGGCGTGCGCCGCTGGCCCTTGCAGCGCTGGAAAAAGCCGCCAGCGAACAACCCTGCAATTGCGACTGTTATCCGTATTCGGCCAGCTCGACAACGCTGGATGCCTGGCGTGTCGATGGTCAGATGGAAATCTACATCACCTGGTCCGACCCGCACCCGGAAATGGCGAAGCAGACGCTCAAGGACATCGCCGCGCAGTGGGGCGTGTCGCAGTGGGAGGCCACCGAACGGCTGCGTCCTGCTGGCGCGATCTACCACATGATGAGCGAAGACGACGTGCGCACGATTCTCGCGCATCCGCTTTCGATGGTCGGATCCGACGGTTTGCCCAACGACCCTAATCCGCACCCGCGACTGTGGGGCACGTTTCCTCGGGTGTTGGCGCATTACTGCCGCGACTTGAAACTGTTCGATCTGGCCGAAGCGGTGCGCAAGATGACCGGGTTGTCGGCCGCGCGCTTTCGTCTGCAGGACCGTGGCGTACTGCGCGAGGGTGCGTTTGCCGACCTGACGCTGGTGGACATGCTGCGCATCGAGGACGTCGCCACGTACAGCGATCCGTGCCGGCAAGCTCCGGGCATTGATCTGGTGGTGGTCAACGGGGTGGTGAGTTACGAAGACGGCAAAGTGCAGGGACGACAGGGGCGCCTGCTCAAGCGCCAGCCTGCCGCCGCGGCGGTTTAAGCGCCATGAGCCATTTGATGGCCTGCCATAACCTCGTGCCAAGGCCGCCATCGCAATACGTAATTGAAAGGGGAAACCTGTGCAGGTAGTGGTGATAGGAGCAGGTGTCGTGGGTCTGGCCAGTGCCTGGTATCTGGCGCAACAAGGCTTGCAGGTCACGCTGGTGGATCGTCACGCCGACGTCGCCCAAGAGACCAGTTTCGCCAACGGCGGGCAACTGAGCTACAGCTACGTGGCGCCGTTGGCTGATCCGGGGGTGATTGGCAAGCTGCCGCAGTGGTTGTTGCGCGCGGACTCGCCGCTGCGTTTCAGACCGCGTCTGGACCCGGCGCAGTGGCGCTGGTGCCTGGAATTTTTGCGCGCCTGCAACGACGCGCAAGTGCGCCGCACCATCGGCGAAATGCTCAGCCTGTCCTACCTCAGCCGCGATTCGCTGGATGAATTGCTGGCCGCGCATCCTCTGGATTTCGATCTGATTCGCACCGGCAAACTGGTGGTGTATCGAGATCCGGCGGTGCTGGCCGCTGCCGCCCCCATGCTTGATTGGCAGCGTTCGTTGGGCGCCGATCAGCAGATCCTCGACGGCACCGGCTGCGTTGCGCTGGAGCCTTCGCTGCAGGCAGTTGGCGGGGAATTGGCCGGCGGCATCTATACGCCGGGAGAGGCGACCGGTGATTGCCTGCGCTTCTGTCAGGGCTTGAAGGGCTTTCTCGCGCAGTTGCCTAACGTGCGGCTGGCGCTGGGAACCAATGTGCAGGCGCTGGTGGGCGAACGACAGCGAGTGGTTGCGGTGCGTACTGACCAAGGTGACTTACCGGCTGACGCAGTGGTGGTTGCGGCCGGGATGTTCAGTGTGCGTTTGCTCAAGCCGTTGGGGATCGCGCTGCCGCTGTATGGCCTGCGCGGCTACAGCTTGAGCGTGCCGCTGGACGCTGGAATGCAGGCACCGTGCTTGAGCGTTACCGACGCTGCACGCAAGGTCGTGTATGCGCCGCTGGCCCAGCATCTGCGCATTGCGGCGATGGTTGATATGGGCGTGAGCCGGGCGGATGTTGACCCGGCGCGCATCGCCTTGCTCAAGCAGCAAGTGGCCGAGACCTTCCCGCAACTGGACCTGAAACATGCGCAGGCCTGGGCCGGAATACGACCCAGCACAGCGCACAGTAAACCCATCGTCGGGCGCGCTGGCGACTTCAGCAATCTGTGGCTGAACGTCGGGCAGGGCGCATTGGGATTCACCCTGGCATTGGGCAGCGCGAAGCTGCTGGTCGCGCAAATGATCGACGAAAACCCACCGATAGATCCGTCACCTTTTCAGCTGCGTGCGCGATAACACATTGCTCTGTAGGAGCTGCCGAAGGCTGCGATGGCGATGTAATCAGACAGACCGCATCGCACAGCTCCACACATAGGGTGCGGCATCGAACTCATCTGGCGCCGATTACCGCCGCCATTGGCGCGATGCGCATGCCGGCGTTTTCCAGTCGAGCGCGCAGCTGTTGAGCCATGGTAGTAGCACCGGGTGTGTCGCCGTGCACGCAGACGGTGTCGATCCGTACGGGTATGCGAATGCCGTCGACGGTGGTAATGGCTTGTTCTTCAATCATGCGTAGCACACGGGCGGCGGCAATTTCGCTGTCGTGAATCACTGCTCCTGGCAATTTTCGCGAGAGCAGATTGCCGTTGGCCGCGTAGGCGCGATCAGCGTAGATTTCCCGAGCCATGCGCAGGCCAAGTTGTTGCGCGGCGCGTTCGGTTTCCAGGCCAGGCATTACCACGAAGATCAAGTCCGGGTCGACGGCTTTGATTGCCCGCGCGACTGCCAACGCCAATTCAAGGTCTTCATTGGCCATGTTGCCCAGCGCGCCGTGGGTCTTGACGTGCTGCAACGGTAAACCAGCAGCCTCTGACAATGCCTTGAACGCCCCTATCTGGTAAATGATCTGGCGTTCGATCTGCGCCGGGCTGTCGCCACGTATCTGCCGACGACCAAAGCCGTGCAGGTCGAGAAAGCTGGGGTGGGCGCCGACCGCTACGTTTTTTTGCCGAGCCATGGCGGCAGTGTTAAACATGATGTCCGGGTCACCGGCGTGGAATCCGCAGGCGATGTTGGCGGAGCTGACGATGTCCAGCATCGCGCTGTCATCGCCCATCTTCCAGGCGCCAAAGCCTTCACCCATGTCGCAGTTCAAGTCGATTAGCATAAAGTCACCTGTGAGACGGTTAGCGCCATCGTTGAGTAAGTTGAACCCGGGCAGTATGCCGGGCCAAATACGGGGTAGCTACGGGGTGTCAGGGGCTATCTTTCGCGCAAGCATATTGACAGAATACCTCTGGTATTCCAAAAGCATTCCATCGTTAAACGGAGAATTGAGCAGTGAACACCGAGGAGCAGGAGCCGTCTTTCCGACTTGCGTCCATCGCCGATACTCCGTGCAAAAACGCCTGTCCTCACAACTCCGCCTTTTACCACGCCTGGCCGTCGCCTAGGAAACCAGGACGTACCAGCCTTCCACGAAGAGGGTGTCGCCGCCGCTTGCCGACTTGACGCGGATCCTCTTGCCGAAGACGTCGACCGACGTGCCGGCGCTCACCTCGATGGTCTGCTTGGCGCCGTCGACTTCGACGATCATC
>NZ_JAMFRV010000343.1 GCF_026224925.1 Pseudomonas sp.
ACCGAATTCATTCGGGAAGCCTTTTTCAAACATCCGCCTCAATGCGCACAACTTCAATCAACTGATCCCCCGCCGGGCGCTTCCACAGCACCTCGTCGCCTACTGCTGCGCCGATTAGTGCACGGCCCAATGGCGAGCCCCAATTGATCAACCCACTGCTGGCATCGGCCTGATCTTCGCCGACCAGTTGCACCCGTTGTTCAGTGTCGTCTTCAGCTGCAAACGTCACCCAGCTGCCAATTTGCACCTTATCGGTGGACGTAGCGGGTGCGACGACTTGAGCGGTCTGCAGGCGTTGATTGAAATAGCGCAGGTCACGCTCGATGTCGGCCTGGCGTTGTTTGTCTGCCTGATCGCCTTGAGCGGATTGCTCGCTGTATTGCGCCTGCAACTCAGCCACTCGTGCTTGCAACTGCTCAAGTCCGCGGGCCGTCAGGTAATTGGGCTGTTCGCTGACCCTACGCTCTACCGGCTGGCTGGCCTGGGCTGCCGCATTGTCTTCGTTGACGAAAGCGCGGCTCATGGCGTTTTCTCCTTGTGGGTTCAAACTGTAGGACCGAATTTATTCGGGAAGTTTTTAGCCCAAATACCGCTCAATAGTGGTACCACTTCACTTCCAGCATCACTTCATTGACCGGCGAAGCCAGTTGGCTGAACTCCCGTTGGGCGCTAAGGCGCAGGCCAAGGTTGCGAGACAGTTCCCACTGCTGATTCAGGCTCAGATTACGGCGTACCTCACCATTGGTGAAGTAATCACTTTTAGCTTCGACACTCAGGTTGCCCAGCGGGTTTCGCCACAGCAGGCCGGTATCAAAACCCGCTGCCGGAGACACAAGCGCTGAAAAGTCTGTGTTGTGTTCAATCCGTACCGTGCCCAGCGCAAAACCGAGTATGTTGTCGCCCAGTTGCCAGGTACCGCCTGCGCCGCCGTTAACGTGACTCACCAACCGTTCAGCGTCATGTTTGCCCAAGACCCTCTCCAGGCCACCGGTCACTTGCCAAGACCAAGGCTTGAGCAGATCTGTGCGTGGCGTCAGAGAGCGGATCGTCGCAACGTCAAGCTGCTGCACTTGCCACTGATTGCCTTCGTATTCGCGCACCTTGAGTTGCAGAATCTCGATCTGCGCCCCCAGCGGGAAGCCATAAGCGTTGTCGTTCAGGTCGTGGTACGCCATGCGCAGGCCATATTCGGCAAAGGCTTTGTTGTCTCGGCTGCCGGCGCCCAATTGCCACGTGCGGGACTCGTGCCCATCTTCCGGCAGCCCTGGGCGTGCAATCTCCAATGGCGGCGGCGGGTTCTGGCTGATCGCGCGCAACAAGTCGAAGCTGCGTTGCGAGCGATCGGTATCGCGCTCCTGACCGTTGGCGCGGTAACGCTCCAGGCGGTAAGCCGCGTCCTGAATCAGGGCGCGGCGCTCTTTCGGCAAGCGTAGATAGTCGCTGTTCTGCAGCTGTTTCTGGTCGGCGCTGACCCTTAGCACCCATTGCTGCTCATCAGCGTCCAGCGGCGCGGCGCGATTCAGCAACTCGCGCTCACGGGAAGGTCGGTAATCAATTTTCTCCACCATCCCGGCTTGTTTTACGGCGCGCACGGTATCGGTGGGGATCGCCGTCAGCGGGAACAATTTGGTTAACTCAAGGCCTGGCCGTGCGACTTGAAGTAGCTCCAGTAAACGGTAAGAGCAGTTTTCGTCGAAGAAAAAATAGCCGAAGCGAATCTGCTTGAGCTCCCATACGTGTTCGACCATTCGCCCGGTTTCTTCCGGCGTCAGGTTGAGCCGGTACTCCCATAAGTCGCGGTTTTCCAGGCTGCGGTATTCAGACAGTTTTTCTTGATAGGGCACCAGCGCGAACAGGCCCGGATAACCCCCCATCAGTCCTTTCCACGCATACAGAATGCTGTTGTATCCCTTCGATGTACGCACCGAAGTTGATCGCGTAACTGAGCAGTGCGGTGTGGTCTTTCTGCACGTCGGCCTGGTCGATTCGCAGCAGGGTGTGGCCAAACATGGAGGAGGGGCTGTTCAAATACGCCGCTGGAAAAATAAGCACGGTGCTGTCCGGCGCGACGTCGCTGTACCATTTTTTAAATTCGGTGCAGTCCACAACGGGCAAATCGGTCAGATGCAGCTGATCACGCAAAAAATGCGTGCGCGCTGGGTAAACGCACTGCGCATGGGCGTTTTGCGTCGCCGCATCACTGCTTACTGGCTTATAGATGGCTTGAAGGGTCGCGCTAAGTTCCGCTGCCGGGTCGTGAGCACCGTTGGCGGCGAGAAAGAATTTTGGGTCGTCGACGTAGCTGCGCCAACCACCCAGTTTGGCAGTGACGTAATGACCTAGGGCAATCCAAAGGGGGGTGTTCGCTAGTTGCTGCAAGCGATCAGTGTCGACAGGGGGCGCGGCATACAGCGGGGCGCAGACAAAAAGCGCCACATACACAATGCGTTTGAGCATAGAGGGCAACTAGTCAGAATTAAGGATCAAGCATTGTGCATCGCATGGGTGTCCTGCCCCCTTGACCGGGGGGCAGGCAAACGAACCTTAAGCCTGGGTAGCGTATTTGGCCAGAACCGGATCGTTTTTAAGCACGGCGAGGGTGTTGGTGTGGACATCCTCTGCAGTGGTGTCAGCTTTACTGAAAATTTGCTGGAAGTGCTCGTGGGTGACAGCGGCGAAGTGCGCACGGTCTTCCGGTGCAACGCCCAACACCACTGCGTACGTGGTCAATGCTTCACCCTGACCCATTGCCATGTCTTTAGAGAGTTCGTCCATCATGCCATTCATGGCAATCCAGGATTTGCCGCCGTAGGTCAGTTTAGCGTTAGTTGCGCAACCGTTAGTGCCGGAGGTCATACCAAAGGTGGCATTACCCGACGACCCGTTAGTCGTTGACGCGAGGAAATGCGCCGGCGTACCGCGCTGCCCCTCAAACAACATATTGCCCCAGCCACAGTCCGGGCCACCGGGTGCCTGGGCCATTGCGTTAAGAGATACCACGGTGAAAAGAGTACCGAGAAGAATCCGTTTCATAGCTTTATTCTCTTTTATGTTCAACCAAGGGTCGGGTTCCTGGCATATAAACTACCAAGGCTAGCCGGATTTATTATTGCCCGCTGCGCAACTTGGAGTTTAGGCCCGATCCGAGGGTTCCGTGATTTATTGCAAATTGTTATCTGAAAAGCAGGTTTTACAGTGCCGCGTCGGGGTCGCGAGCCATCGGAAAATATTCCCCTTCGGAGCGCCTTGCCAGCCGGGTACGGCGAGCGCCAGAATGCCCCCATCTGCCCTGCCTGATGTAAGGATGTCCGATGCCCGATACTGTTGCTGCCAGCCTGCGACTTGCGCCTGAAGCGCTAACACGTCCTTTTTCCGCCGAACAGTTCGCCTTTACGACGACCAATGATCTGGAACCCTTCCGCGGAGTGCTCGGTCAGGAGCGAGCAGTAGAAGCCCTGCAATTTGGTGTGGCCATGCCGCGCCCCGGTTACAACGTATTTGTCATGGGCGAGCCAGGTACTGGCCGGTTCTCGTTCGTTAAGCGCTACCTCAAGGCCGAGGGCAAGCGCATGCAAACCCCGTCGGATTGGGTATACGTCAACAACTTCGACGAACCTCGCGAGCCGCGCGCCCTGGAATTGCCCTCTGGCAGCGCTGGCGCGTTCATTGCCGACATCAACGGCCTGATCGATAACCTGCTGGCAACCTTTCCAGCCGTGTTTGAACACCCGTCTTACCAGCAGAAAAAAAGCGCCATCGACCGCGCATTCAATCAGCGCTACGACAAGGCACTGGACGTGATCGAGCGCTTGGCGCTGGAAAAGGACATTGCCCTTTACCGCGACAGCACCAACATCGCCTTTACGCCCATGAGCGAAGGCAAGGCGGTGGATGAAGCTGAATTTTCACAGTTGCCGGAAGTTGACCGTGAGCGCTTCCACGAGGATATTTCCGCTCTCGAAGAGCGCCTCAACGAAGAGCTGGCGAGCTTGCCGCAATGGAAGCGTGAATCCAGCAACCAGATGCGTCAGTTGAACGAAGAAACCATCACCTTGGCGTTGCAGCCGTTGTTGGCGCCGCTGTCGCAGAAGTACGCTGAAAACGCCGGGGTTTGCGCCTATTTGCAGGGTGTTCAGGTCTATCTGTTGAAAACAGTCGTCGAGCAACTGGTCGACGACAGCAAAACCGACGCCGAAGCGCGCAAGCTGCTCGAAGAGCAATACTGCCCAAGTCTGGTCGTGGGTCACCCGAATAATGCCGGCGCCCCAGTGGTATTCGAGCCGCACCCGACGTACGACAATCTGTTTGGCCGTATCGAGTACAGCACCGACCAAGGCGCGCTCTACACCACCTATCGGCAGTTGCGTCCCGGTGCATTGCACCGCGCCAACGGTGGTTTTCTAGTGCTTGAAGCCGAGAAAATGCTCAGTGAGCCGTTTGTCTGGGATGCACTGAAACGCGCCCTGCAATCGCGCAAGCTGAAGATGGAGTCGCCCTTGGGCGAACTGGGTCGTTTGGCGACCGTGACATTGACTCCGCAAGTGATCCCGCTGCAGGTCAAAGTCATCATCATTGGCGCACGTTCGCTGTATTACACGCTGCAAGACCTCGACCCGGACTTCCAGGAGATGTTCCGGGTGCTGGTGGACTTCGATGAAGACATCCCGATGGTCGACGAAAGTCTGGAGCAGTTCGCCCAGTTGCTGAAAACCCGCACTTCAGAAGAAGGCATGGCGCCGTTGACTGCGGACGCCGTGGCGCGTTTGGCGACTTACAGCGCCCGACTGGCTGAACACCAGGGCCGCTTGTCAGCGCGTATCGGCGACTTGTTCCAGTTGGTCAGCGAGGCAGACTTCATTCGCCAATTGGCCAATGACGACAAGACGGATGCCGGGCATATCGAGCGTGCGCTCAAGGCTAAAGCCACGCGCACCGGTCGGGTGTCTGCACGAATTCTCGACGACATGCTGGCGGGCATTATCCTCATCGACACCGATGGCGCTGCCGTGGGCAAGTGCAACGGGCTGACGGTACTGGAAGTCGGCGACTCTGCTTTCGGTGTTCCTGCGCGGATTTCAGCGTCGGTGTATCCGGGTGGCAGCGGCATTGTCGACATCGAACGTGAGGTTAACCTCGGTCAGCCCATTCACTCCAAAGGCGTGATGATTCTCACCGGTTATCTGGGCAGCCGTTATGCGCAGGAATTCCCGCTGGCGATTTCCGCGAGCATTGCGCTAGAGCAGTCCTACGGTTACGTGGACGGTGACAGCGCATCGTTAGGCGAAGCCTGCACCTTGATTTCGGCGCTGTCGAAAACCCCGCTTAAACAGTGTTTCGCGATTACCGGCTCAATCAACCAGTTCGGCGAAGTGCAGGCGGTCGGCGGAGTTAACGAGAAAATCGAAGGCTTCTTCCGTCTGTGCGAAGCGCGCGGTTTGACCGGCGAGCAAGGCGCGATTATTCCACAGGCTAACGTGGCCACGCTGATGCTCGACGAGCGGGTGCTGCAAGCGGTGCGCGATGGACAATTCCACGTGTACGCCGTGCGGCAGGCCGATGAAGCATTGAGCCTGCTGGTGGGGGAACCTGCGGGAGCACCTAACGAAAAAGGCCAGTTTCCGGAAGGCAGTGTTAACGCTCGGGTTGTGGAGCGTCTGCGTGATATCGCTGAAATGCTCAGCGATGAAGACTTCAGGGAAGAGCTGGAAAAAGAGCCAGCGCAGTTGCAACCAGAACTGAAAGCGTTGGCGAAAAAGAAGAAATAGACGGCAGGGCGTCGACTGGCTGACATGACCATTCGGCGCCCCGTCGCTTTTCAGACTTTTAGAATCCGGTTTCTCTTCTATTCTGGAGGAACCCACAGTTGTCAAAAGGATTGACGCGCGTCTCCATCGGTCTGAGGCGTGAACACTGTAGCCAACGAGGAGCTCGCCATGTCGCGCAGCCTCTGTCTTACCCGCCAATGCCTGGGCCTGGTTACCCGTATCGAATGTGTGATTCGCCCTCTCTCCGGGGATAACGGTATGTGGACGTTACTGTTCGCCGCCGGGATGTCCGGTGAACAACCCTCTGCTCTCAAAGCCCAAGGTCCTTTTCATGGACCGCTCGCCGCCGAATCCGTATTAATGGCCATCGCCGAAAGTCTTGCATTGCACGGCTATCAGGTGGCCGAGGATGTACCCATCTGGCAACTGCATCTACAAGGTGAACTGCGCCGCATTAACGGCGACAGCTCGCGTTGTCAGCGCTCATCGCCGTTTTAGGTTGATGCCGGCGACGAGGTTTACTCGTCGTCATCATCAGGCGCGGCCGAGGATTTCTGACCCAGCTGTTCAAGACTGGCGGCGCTCGGTTTTTCGAGTTTGACCTTGAAATCGTACTTCACTTGTTTCAAGTCGGTGCGCTGATAAGCCTCAAGGATGGTCGGTTCTCCGTAGAAGTAGTGGACGTCAAACATTGCATCGCTGTATTGCGAGGCTTGGTGGCTGACGGCGAGAATTTCCTTTAGGTACTTACTCGTATTGTCTTTGGCGTAAAACCGCCATTTCTCAGTTGGGAAAGTCGCGAGATCAATGACCAGCGCGTTGCCCTTCAACGACAAGCCTTTGGGTAATTGGGCGACGTCCATGAAGCTTTTTTCGATGTTGGCGAAAAACAGCGGCACGCTGCCTGATGCATAGGCCGGCACGTGGGGGAATTGCGTCAGGTCGTAACTGATATCGCCCTGGACGGCATCAAACTCGTAGGAGTCGAGCGGCAGGTCAATCTTGTCGCCTTGCTTGTCGTCTACCCCCTGGGCATAAAACGTGATGGGGGTTTGGTCTACAGCCGGTAACGGGCCGAGCAGATCATCGTTGAGGCTCGGCGGGTGGCTGAACTCGATTTTTGCGTCTTCGATGTTATCTACGTTTTGGTGTAAAACGATGGATTGTTTGAATTGCTCCTCATTCATGTCGTAGGTTTTGAGGAAGTCTGCCGCCTGCGTGTCGTGCACGACGACGGGCAAGAGCAGGGGCTGCACTTTCGGGCCAAAGGCGTGTTCATCGAACTGACGCACCGGAACGCTTAATTCGGTCTTGCTGACTTTAGTCTGCGAGTAATCGAGCACGCTGACGTCGACCTTATCGACCATTCCGTTGAAAAATACTTTGGCGTAATGGGTCTTCTGCTGCTGATTGAACGTGTGCATTTCGGCGTTAAGTTGTGCTTGATACTCTGGGGTGAGCTGCTTTTGATCCATTAACGCCGCAAGTTTTTTCTCATAAAAGGCTACTTGGGCGGCGTTTTGCGTGATGCCTCCCGCTCGGGTCAGGTAGTGCCCGGTTTTGTCCTGTGCCTGGACAATCAGTGGGCTGAATTCGTCATCGACCAATTCATCGGAAAGATCAGCATTGTTTTGTATTTCGACTTCAGCGGCGTTCTTGTCCAGGCTCAATAACGTGACAGTGATGTTGTCGTCCGTCTGCTTTGCGCCGATGTCTTTCTTCGACAGCTTGAAGCTGCTGACTTTGCGCGGCGTCACGACTTGAAGTTCACCGTTGAGTGTGACCGGGTTCGGTTTGTTCTTTTCGCTGGGTGGCAGTGCGTCATCTTTGTAGGGATAGATCAACTCCAGATCATTGGAGGCGGTTTCGCTGTCGACCGCAGGCGCCAATTGGATGTCAGGGGAGTCTTCGTTACGGTCTTTGGCAAAAGGGACAAC
>NZ_JAMFRV010000344.1 GCF_026224925.1 Pseudomonas sp.
GGCTGCCTACCGCGACCATTGGCAGCGCCGCCAGGTAAGGCAGGTATTCGAATGCCATGGCGCGGACCTCGGGGATGTTGGTCTGCATCTCGACGAACAGATGCCCCGCGAGCAAAAACAGCAGCGCAAATGCACTGCTGGCCAACAGCGACCAGCCAGCCGCAACGGTCAATGACCGGCGCAATGCCGCGCGGTCATGGGCGCCGATGGCATGACCACACAATGCCTCGACGGCATGTGCCAGCCCGTCCAATGCGTGAGCGGTCAGTAGTAGACCGTTGAGCAGCAGGGCATTGGCGGCCACCGTCGCATCGCCCAGGCGTGCGCCTTGTACCGTTATCAAAAAAAACACCGATTGCAGCGCCAAGCTACGAATGAAAATATCGCGATTGACCGCCAGCAGTGGACGCCAACTCCGCCAGCGTTTCAATGCCGCCCACGCCACGTGGCCAGGGAAAGCGCGCAGGCCTTTGTGAGTCAATGCCAGGCCCAACAGAGCGCCGAGCCATTCGGCCAACACCGAGGCCCGCGCCGAGCCGACCACGCCCCAGTCCAGGCCCATGACGAACCAAAGGTTGAGCGCGATGTTTACCAGGTTAGTGGTCAACAAAATCGCCAGGGGCGCGCGAGCGTTCTGCGTGCCGAGGAACCAGCCGACCAGCGCGTAGCTCGCCAGTGCAGCGGGCAAACCGAACAGCCGGGTGTGAAAGAAGTCCAGGGTCAGCTGTTTGAGGTCGGCCGAGGGCTGCATCATGTCCAGCGCCAGATGGCTAAAGGGCAGGGCCACCACGCCCAGTAGCGCGGCTAAAATCATGGCTAGCAGCAGCCCTTGTACGAGAATCTGCCGCAGTGCCGCGCCATCGCTGCGCCCGGCCGCTTGGGCGGCGAATCCGGTGGTACCCATTCGCAGAAAGCCCATGGCCCACGCCAGAAACGTGTATAGAGTTGCTCCGACCGCCACTGCGCCCAGTTGATGCGCGTGGGGCAAATGGCCGATGACGGCGCTGTCTACCAACGCCACCAAGGGCACGGAAATGTTCGAAAGAATCATCGGTGCGGCCAACGCCCACACCCGTCGATGGGTGGTGCGGTCGCGCCAATCGGTCAGCAACGTAGACATGCAGGCTCCTCGGAAGGCGCGCAGTGTAACCTTGTAAGCAGCCGTGCATCACCCCTCCCGGTGGGACCGAACGTGTTCGGGAAACGGGCGGCTCGGTCTGTCTGAAACACCGCAGTGTTGCTTATATCGCCAACAAGTTGGCGCCTACAGAGAATGTGTGAATTCATTCTGATTTTTTATTCACTGAAATGTTTTCAACGTGCGCGTGCTCTATAGTTCAGCTCTTCACAATGGCTGTAGATGAGTGACTCATGCTTAACAAAGGATTGTTTTTGGCCTGTGCGCTGATGCTGTTGAGCGCCTGCGATTCGTCAACGTCAGACAAGCCCACGGCTGCCCCGGCGCCCATCCCGGCGGCGGTGCAGTCGAATGCACCGAAACCCACGCTGGACCTCCCTGCACTGAGCAAGCGTTATGCCGGTAGAGAGTTGACCGTGGTCGATGTCTCGGAAATCCAGGTCGACGGCGCCAGTACCCTCTCGGTCAGTTTCTCCGTGCCGTTGGACCCCGAGCAGAAATTCGCTGAAAAGCTGCACCTGGTCGACACCAAAACCGGCAAGGTCGACGGCGCCTGGGAAGTGTCCGATAACTTGATGGAGTTGCGCCTGCGGCATCTTGAGCCGCAGCGCAAATTGGTCCTGACGGTGGACGCCGGATTGGTCTCAATCAATCAAGCCAAGTTGGCGGCTGAATACATCAGCCGACTGGAAACCAAAGACCTGCAATCCACCGTTGGTTTCGCTAGCCGGGGCAGTCTGTTACCCACCCGATTGGCTGAAGGCTTGCCAGTAATCGCGTTGAACGTCGATAAAGTCGATGTCGAGTTCTTCCGTATCAAGCCCGAGTCTCTGCCAGCCTTCCTTAGCCAATGGGGACACAGCAGCACCCTGCAAAGTTATGAATCCAAAGACCTGCTGCCTATGGCCGAGTTGGTCTATGGCGGTCGTTTCGACCTGAACCCGGCGCGTAACACCCGGGAGACCCTGTTATTGCCGATTGCCGGTCTCAAGCCGCTGCAGCAACCGGGTGTCTATCTGGCGGTGATGCGCGCTTCGGGCACTTACAACTATTCGCAGCCGGCAACGTTGTTCACCTTGAGCGACATCGGTGTGTCGGTGCACCGCTATCAAAATCGCCTGGATGTATTTACCCAGGCGCTGGAAGGCGGCAAAGCGTTGAGCGACATCCAGCTGGACCTGTATGACGCTGACGGCAAGGTGGTCGGCCAGGGCAAAACCGACAACGCTGGACACGCTCAACTGCCGTCGCCACTCAAGGCTGAGGTGTTGCTGGCCCATCTGGGGGAACAGACCAGCATGTTGCGGCTGAACAGCGCGGCGCTGGACTTGGCTGAATTCGACATCGCTGGGCCCAAAGCCCATCCCCTCAATTTTTTGTATTCGGCCCGCGCGATCTTTATCGTCCCGGTGAAACCGTGTTGCTCAACGGCTTATTGCGCGACCGCGATGGCAAGGACGTGAAGCCGCAACCGATCACTGTCGAGGTTCGGCGGCCGGATGAACAGATCAGCCGTAAGTTTGTTTGGAAGGCCGACGACACCGCGCTGTATCAGTATCAGTTGCAACTGGCCAACGAAGCGCCGACGGGACGCTGGCAGTTGGTGTTTGATCTGGGCGATGGCATGTCGCAGGTGTATGAGTTCCAAGTTGAAGACTTCTTGCCCGAGCGATTGGCCCTTGAACTGAAGGGCAGCGATGTGCCGCTCACGCCAGCGGCTGATGCTGAGTTCGACATCAATGGCCGTTATTTGTATGGCGCCCCGGCTTCGGGCAATCGACTGACCGGCCAGCTCTATGTCAGGCCGTTGCGTGAAGCGGTGCCGGCCTTGCCCGGTTATCAATTTGGCTCGGTGACCGAAGAGGAATTGAGCCAAGACATCGACCTTGAAGAAAGCACCCTCGACGCCAAGGGTGAGCTGACCCTTGCGGTAGAGAGTAAATGGGCCGAGGCCAAGTCGCCGTTGCAATTGATCCTCCAAGCCAGCCTGCAGGAGTCAGGAGGGCGTCCGATTACCCGGCGTTTGATTCAACCGGTGTGGCCCGCCGACCATTTGCCCGGAATCCGGCCCTTGTTCGACGGCGATCAAACCGACGGTGACGGCCCGGTGCAGTTCGAACTGCTCATGGCTGACAACCAAGGCCACAAACTGGCTGCGGATAACCTCAAAGTGCGGCTGGTGCGCGAGCGCCGGGATTACTACTGGAACTACTCGGACAGTGATGGCTGGAGCTATCACTACAACGAGAAGTTTTTGAACCTTGACGAGCAAACCCTGAGCATCAAGCAAGGTGATACCGCCAAGGTCAGTTTTCCTGTTGAGTGGGGGCCGTATCGGGTTGAAGTTGAAGACCCAGGCACTGGCATGACCAGCAGCGTGCGGTTCTGGGCCGGTTACCGAGAGCAGGACAATACCGAGGGCGGTGCGGTGCGGCCGGACCAGGTAAAACTGGCATTGGATAAACCCGCTTATGCGGACGGCGATACGGTTAAAGTCACGGTCACACCACCCGCGGCCGGCAAAGGCTACTTGATGATTGAGTCCAGCGACGGGCCGTTGTGGTGGCAGGAAATCGAGGTTCCGGCTGAAGGTAAAGCCTTCAGTATTCCATTGGACAAAGAATGGGCGCGCCACGATTTGTACATCAGCGCGCTGGTGATTCGGCCGGGCGAGCGCAAAGCCAATGTCACGCCCAAACGAGCCGTGGGCGTGTTACACCTGCCACTGGACCGTGCGCAACGCAAGTTGGCGCTGAGCATTACCGCGCCCGAGAAGATGCGTCCCAAGCAGCCGTTGAAGCTCAGCGTAAATGCCAAGAATGCTGACGGCAGCGTACCCAAGTTCGTGCATGTGCTGGTCTCGGCAGTGGACGTCGGCATTCTCAATATCACCGACTATCCGACCCCGGACCCGTTTTCTAGCCTGTTCGGTCGTAAGTCATATGGCGCCGATCAACTGGACGTTTATGGGCAATTGATCGAAGCCGGACAGGGACGTTTGGCGAGTCTGGCGTTTGGCGGCGATGCGGCGTTGGCCAAAGGCGGTAAGCCGCCGCAAACCAGCGTCACGATTGTTGCATTGCAAAGTGCGCCGGTGTCGCTGGATGAGCAGGGCAATGCGCAAGTCAGCGTCGATATCCCGGACTTCAACGGTGAACTGCGGATCATGGCGCAAGCCTGGAGTGGTGATCGGTATGGCATGGCCGAAGCGAAAACCGTGGTGGCCGCACCGCTGATTGCCGAATTGTCGGCACCGCGTTTCTTGGCGGGCGGCGACCTGACTCAAGTGGCGCTGGACCTGTCAAACCTGTCCGGTAAAGCACAAACCCTCAACGTCCAGCTCAGTACCGAAGGGCAGCTCAGTCTGGTTAATGCCAATGCGGGGCAGACCGTGACATTGGCGCAAGGTCAGCGTACGACGTTGCAGATTCCGGTACGTGCGGAGGGCGGGTTGGGCCAGGGCAAAATCAAGGTGCTGGTGCAAGGCCTCGACCTGCCGGGAGAGAACCTGCCAGCCTTCAGTCGCGAGTGGACCTTAGGCGTGCGTCCGGCGTATCCGGCACTGCTCAAACACTATCGAGCGGTGCTCAAGGATCAGCCTTGGAACTTGCCGGAAGATGCACTGCAAGCGTTCGAACCCGAGGGCCGGGAGGCGATGTTATCGGTGTCGAGTCGGCCACCGTTGAATCTCGGTGAGCAGATTCGCGCCCTTAAGGCGTACCCCTACGGTTGCCTGGAACAAACCGCCAGCGGGCTGTACCCGTCGCTGTATGCAGACGCCGCTACGCTCAAACGTCTGGGGCTTGAGGGCGAGCCGGACGCTGATCGCAAGCGCAAGGTCGAGCTAGGCATCGAGCGCCTGCTGGGCATGCAACGCTACAACGGTAGCTTTGGGTTATGGGGCGCCGATGGCGAAGAGGAATATTGGCTGACCGCCTACGTCACCGACTTCTTGCTGCGCGCTCGTGAGCAAGGCTACGCCGTGCCACCTGAAGCCTTGAAAAAAGCCAACGACCGTTTGCTGCGTTACCTGCAAGAGCGCAATTTGATCGAGGTCAGTTACAGCGAAAATGCCGATCACACGCGCTTTGCTGTGCAGGCCTATGCCGGTTTGGTGTTGGCCCGCAGCCAGCAAGCGCCGCTGGGAGCATTACGCAGCCTGTTTGAGCGGCGTGCTGATGCGCGCTCGGGCTTGCCGTTGGTGCAGCTGTCTATCGCGCTGGACAAAATGGGCGATAAACCGCGTGCCGAACTAGCATTGATCGCTGGCTTGGCGGTCACTCGCAACGCCAATGACTGGCTGGCTGACTATGGCAGCCCGTTACGCGATCAAGCGTTGATTCTGGCATTGCTGGAAGAAAACAATCTGCTGGCGGACAAACGTGAAGAGCGGCTGTTCGAGCTGTCCGATCAACTGGCCGCGAGCCGTTGGTTATCGACGCAGGAGCGCAACTCGCTGTTCCTTGCCGGGCGAGGGTTACTGGGTAAACCTGAAGCCAGCTGGTCTGCGCAACTGAGCAGTGGCAGTCAACTACTTGAGTTGAGCAACAGCCAGCCGGGCTTGAAGCTGGAAGGCGCCACTTTGGCCTCTCCGCTGTCGGTGCAGAACAAGGGCGGCGATACGCTTTACCAGCAACTGACGATCTCCGGTTATCCGCAACAGCCACCGTTACCCGGCGGTGAGAACCTGAGCATTCGTCGCGAGTATCTGGGTATCAAGGGTCAGGCACTGAACTTGAACGCACTGAAAAGCGGCGAGCTGGTGTTGGTGCACATTGAGGTAAAAGCCAAGCAACGTGTTCCGGATGCGCTGGTGGTGGACTTGCTGCCTGCCGGTTTAGAGCTGGAAAATCAGAACCTGGCGCAAAGCGCGGCTAGCCTGGAGGACGCCAGCAGCGAGGCGAAGGAATGGCGCCAGTCGATGCAAAACGCCGGGATCGCGCATCAGGAATTTCGTGGTGATCGCTACGTGGCTGCGGTGAATCTGGAGGCCTTCAATACCACGCACCTGCTGTATCTGGCGCGAGCCGTAACACCCGGCACCTACCGCGTGCCACCGCCTCAGGTTGAATCCATGTACCGGCCGAACTGGCAAGCCTTGGGCGATGCCCCGGCGCAGATCGTGGTGAAGGGGAAATAGGTGCGGAAATCCGTGGGACCGAATTCATTCGGGAAGCGACTGGTGCGGTCTTCCTGAAACACTGCATCGCTGCCATTCGCGAATGAATTCGCTCGCACGGGGTTTGTGGGTTGCCCGAGGGTGCGCTTGTTAATGAATAATCCAGCTCAGCAACCACAGGCCAAGGATCATCCAGATGATGCCGGAGATGATCGAGGCTCGCATGAAGGCGCGAATGGCGGAATACAGCAGCATCAGACCAACGATCAGCGCGATGATGCTGATCAGCGAGGTCCTCATGCCCAACGTACGAGACAAACCTTCGACAAAGTTGCCCCCGGCGTGCCCGAGCAGCTTGAAGAACCAATCCAATCCATCAACCACGAAACGAATGATGGCGCCCAGCATTTGGCCGAGCCATTCGAAAAAGCTTTCTACCTGCATATGTATGCCCTGATGAAAAAGGAAGTCTGCCCCCTTGGGCTATTCATCCGCTCAACGAGTTCCGTGGATGATAGAGGCTCTTTGCCTTGAATTTGCGAAAATTTGCGCGCAGGACGTTAGGCGCTGTGTTGTTGATGATTGCTTTGGTGTGGCTGGCTGATCGCATTTGGCCGCTGCCACTGCCCACAGATGACGTGGCGCGGGTGGTGCTGGCTGAGGACGGTACGCCATTGTGGCGGTTTGCCGATGCCAATGGTGTGTGGCGCTATCCGGTGACCAGCAACCAAGTGTCGCCGTTTTACCTGGATGCGTTGCTGACTTATGAAGACCGTTGGTTTTATCAGCATCCGGGTGTGAACCCTTTAGCGCTATTGCGCGCAACCTGGCAAAACCTCAGCGGAGCGCGTGTTGTGTCCGGCGGCAGCACGTTGTCGATGCAAGTAGCGCGCTTGCTCGATCCGCATTCGCGAACATTGCTTGGCAAGTTGCGCCAGCTGTGGCGTACGGCTCAGTTGGAATGGCACCTGTCCAAAGATCAGATTCTTACTTTGTATCTTAATCGCGCGCCGTTCGGTGGCACCTTACAAGGAGTCGCCGCCGCCAGTTGGGCATACTTGGGCAAATCGCCGCAGCAACTGACCTACGCCGACGCCGCCTTGCTTGCGGTGTTGCCGCAAGCACCGAGCCGGCTGCGTCCTGATCGGCATCCCAAACGTGCGCAGGCGGCGCGAGACAAAGTGCTTCGACGCTTGGCCGAGTTCAAGGTGTGGCCGCAATCGGCAGTCAACGAGGCGCTGGAAGAGCCGCTGTTGCTGGCGCCGCGTCAGGAGCCGAGCCTTGCGCCATTGCTCGCACGACGTTTGAACCGACCGGACAGCCCGGCGCTAATCCGCACCACCCTGGATGCCACGCTGCAGCGGCGCCTGGAAGATTTGTTGCTCGGCTGGCGTGCGCGGTTGCCGGAACATACCTCGGCGGCGATTTTGGTGGTGGAAGAGCAGAACATGGCGGTTCGCGCCTATTTGGGTTCGGTGGACATCAACGATGCGCGGCGCTTCGGGCACGTCGATATGGTAAGCGCGCTGCGGTCTCCGGGCTCGACCCTCAAGCCGTTTCTGTACGGGATGGCCATGGACGCGGGCCTGATCCACTCCGAGTCGCTGCTACAGGACGTGCCGCGCCGTTACGGTGACTATCGACCGGGCAACTTTTCTTCCGGGTTTAGCGGCGCGGTATCGGTCAGCAGTGCGCTGGCGCTGTCATTGAATTTGCCGGCGGTGCAACTGCTTGAAGCGTACGGCCCGAAACGGTTTGCGGCAGAGTTGAGAAACGGCGGCGTACCTCTGACGTTGCCGCCGTTGGCCGAGCCGAGTCTGGCGCTGATTCTGGGAGGCGCAGGCAGTCGCCTGGAGGATCTGGTCAGTGGTTACAGCGCCTTCGCCCGAGGCGGAAGAAGCGCGAATGTGCGTTTTCAACCCCAAGACACGCTTCGCGAACGGCCGATGTTGTCGCCCGGTTCGGCGTGGATTGTGCGGCGGATTCTCAGTGGTCAGGCGCGACCTGACCTTGATCCCCATGCTGATCTGGTTCAGCGCCCGGCGTTGGCCTGGAAGACCGGTACCAGCTATGGTTTTCGCGATGCGTGGGCGATTGGCGTCGGGCCACGGTTTTTGATCGGTGTCTGGATTGGGCGCCCCGACGGTACACCGGTGCCCGGTCAATTCGGTTTAGCCTCGGCTGCTCCACTCATGCTTCAAGTGCATGACCTGTTAATCAATCGCGACAGCCAGCGCGGGATTGTCGCGCCTGTGCAAGCGGTGCCGCTCAGTGTCGGCGTGGCTGCGATCTGCTGGCCGCTGGGTCAGCCCATGAACAAAAACGACCCGAACTGCCGACGCCAGCGGTTCGCCTGGACACTGGATGGCACCACCCCGCCGACGTTGCAGGCTGCCGATCAGCCACTCGGGTTGGGCTTGTTGGAAAAAGTATGGGTGAACACCAGTGGCCTGCGTGTCGCCGTCAATTGCCCTGACGCCCAAGCCCGAGACATAGCCTTGTGGCCTGCGCCGTTGGAGCCTTGGCTACCCCGGTCGGAACGGCGCGACGGGCGCTTACCGGCGGTAGACCAGAGCTGCCCACCGATGACGTCGAGCCTGGCGTCGCCGTTGTCCATCGTCGGCGTGCGTGAAGGTGACCAGCTTCGCCTGCCGACAGGCAGTAAAGAACTACTACGGCTCACGCTGTCGGCGTTGGGTGGCAGTGGTCGCCGTTGGTGGTTCATCGACGGTGTGCCTATGGCGAATACGGCGAATCAGGACAGTTTTAACCCGACCCTGGCGCGACGGGGTCGTCACCAACTTAGCGTGCTCGACGAAGGTGGCCAGACTGCAAGGGTAGAGTTCGACGTCGGGGATTGATCGTGATCAGAGCCGCAGGACCTTCTTTTTGCGGTCTAGTAAGTAGTTAATTGTAAATATATAACTAAAGTTTTAATGGATTTAAAATAAAATAAACGATTTCAAAGGCTATTGATTTTATTGGTTATTTTGGTTTCGTGATGGGCCGCTAGTCCCTTGGTATTAGTCGTTTCGCACAACAAAAAACCCGATGTATATAAGTTGTTAATACCAAGTTGTGAATTGCTGGAAAGCGGGCAAAAGATTGTTATGTACTCACAAACGGAAATAACCGGCGCACCGGTTAGTTTTCAACTCATAACCGTCATCCGCTGCAAGGATTCTTTCCCATGAATACTCAGGTGTTGTTGAAAGCAAGTACTGCATTAGCCCTCGTCCTTGCTGTGAGCCTGAGTGGCTGCAGCAGCGGTGGTGGCGGTTCGAAAAGCCACGTAGACAGCTCTTCGCCAGCAGCGGGAACGGACAGCGGAGCGGGAAGTACCGGTACGGGCACCGGCAGTACTGGCGGGACTGGTGGCGTCGCCGATACGGGTTCGGGAACAGGTACAGGTACAGGTACCGGAACAGGGACGGGAACTGGCACGGGTACAGGCACCGGAACAGGAACAGGAACAGGAA
>NZ_JAMFRV010000345.1 GCF_026224925.1 Pseudomonas sp.
ACAGACCCCGTCCGGGGTATGGCGACCGCCTCGCGTTTGATTCCTGTCCCACATTTGAGCCTCATTCCGCGTTAGCGGGATGGACTAGCTGCGCGCATGTCTTTTGACGCGCGCAGTGGATGATCACAGGAATCGTAAACATGAACTCCACGTGCTATTGCACAGGTTGGTCCTTTGTGGCCGGCCTGGCGGCAAGCGTACTGGCATTGCCGAGCCTCGCTGCCGCATTGACACTCGACGAAGCGCTGCGGCTGGCCGAAAACAATGCGCCGTCACTGACCGCTCAAGACGCGAAAATTCAGGCTGCCACCAGCGCAGCTATTCCAGCCGGTGAATTGCCTGACCCCAAACTACTGCTGGGCGTGCAGAACTATCCCATCGGCGGTGCGGATCGCTGGAGCCTCGACCAAGACTTCATGACCATGCAAATGGTCGGGATCCGGCAGGAAATGCCCAACAGCGACAAACGCAAAGCGCGCATTGAGGTCGCCGATGCCACCGTTGATCGAGCGGCAGCAGAGCGCCAGATCGAACGCCTGAACGTACGCCAATCCACGGCGTTGGCCTGGATCAGCAGCTATTCGGTTGAGCGCAAAGATGCGTTGTTCCAGGACTTGTACAAAGAAAACCGCCTGCTGTCCGACACCGTCCGAGCCCAGATTGCCGGTGGCCGGGCTCAACCCGCCGATGCGGTGACACCCAAGCAAGAAGCGGCTCAACTGGCAGAGCAGCAGGATGATCTGATTCGCCAGCGCGCACAGGCCCGAGCGGCCCTCAAGCGCTGGATTGGCTCCGCAGCCAACGATAAGCCTGTGGGCCGCTTGCCGGAATGGCCCGTCGACACCTCGGGCTACGCCCACAAGCTGCAACACCACCCAGAGTTGGCAGCGTTTGCACCGATGACCCGCGAAGCGCAAGCCAAGGTCCGTGAAGCCGAGGCGCAGAAGCAGTCGGACTGGAGTTGGGAACTTGACTATCAACATCGTGGCCGACAGTTCGGCGATATGGTCAGCGTGCAACTTTCATGGGACTTGCCGCTATTTCCTGGCTCTCGGCAAAACCCCAGAGTTGCGGCCAAACAGGCTGAACTCAGCCAGCTTGAGGCCGAACGCGAAGCCCTGTCACGCGAGCACACCCAGCAGTTGGAGGACGAACTGGCCGACTATGAGCGCCTGAATCGTGCCGTGCGTCGAAACCAGGAAAGCCTGTTGCCGCTGGCCAAGGAAAAGGTCGACCTCAGCATGGCCAGTTACCGCGCCGGCAAAGGCGACTTGAATTCAGTTGTTGCCGCCCGACGTGAACTCATCGAGGCCCGCCTCAAACAGATCGACGTGGAAGAGCAGCGAGCGCTGACCAGTGCGCGTCTGTATTTCGCTTATGGGGAGGCCAGCCGATGAACCTTAAAAAATGGAACGGGACATTGCTGGTTTGCATCTCTTTGGCATTGGGTGTTGCCGGCGGTTACGGGTTCGCTCACCAGCGCATGAGCGGAGTGCCGGCTACCGCTCCTGAGCAGAGCCTTAACTCACCGGAAGAACGCAAGGCGCTGTATTGGTATGACCCAATGTATCCGCAGCAAAAGTTCGATAAGCCGGGTAAGTCGCCCTTCATGGATATGCAACTGATCCCTCAGTACGCCGATGGCGCAGGGGATCGTGCGACAGTCAGTATCGATCCGAGTCTGACCCAGAATCTCGGTGTGCGTTTTGCGACAGTCACCCGTGGGGTCTTTGATTCCAGTCTCGATGTAACAGGTGTCTTGGCGTTCAACGAGCGTGATGTCGCTGTGATTCAGGCACGCACCAGCGGATTTGTGGAGCGAGTCTATGCCCATGCGCCAGGCGATGTGCTCAAAGCCAATGCGCCGTTGGCGGATATTCTGGTACCCGAGTGGGCCGCGGCTCAGACAGAGTTCCTTGCACTGAAGCGCAACGGTGATGCTGACCTGATGGCTGCGGCTCGCCAGCGACTAAGGCTCACAGGGATGCCGGCAACGCTGATAACTCAGGTAGAGCGTGTCGGTAAGGTCCAGCCCTACCTGACACTCACCAGCCCCATTGCCGGTGTGCTGCAAGAGTTGAACGTACGCGCGGGTATGACCGTGGCGGCGGGCGAAACGCTGGCACGCGTCAATGGCTTGAGTAGTGTCTGGTTAGCCGTGGCCGTTCCAGAGTCAGAGACTGGATCAATCACTGTGGGGCAGGGGGTCGAAGCGCGCCTGCCAGCCTTCCCAGGAACAATGCTCAATGGCAAGGTGAGCGCGATTTTGCCCGAAACCAATCCGGACACCCGCACCCTTCGCGTGCGGGTGGAACTACCCAATCCGGATGGCCGCCTCAGACCGGGTTTGACGGCTCAGGTACGGCTGAACCGGTCAACTGGGCAAAGTGTGTTGTGGGTGCCGAGCGAGACAGTCATTCGCACTGGCCGACGTGCCTTGGTGATGCTCGCCGAAGACGCTGGCCGCTACCGTCCCGTGGAAGTGCAACTCGGGCAGGAAAGCGATGGCAAGACGGCAATATTGAAAGGTTTGGAAGAAGGCCAGAAGGTGGTTACGTCTGGCCAGTTCTTGCTCGACTCGGAGGCCAGTCTTAAGGGCATTGTTGCCAGCATGGAGGACGACTCGCCGCCTAGCGTAGCAGCGTCCAGCCTTCATGAAGCGGACGGGCAGATCGTTGAGATCAACGACAAAGAAGTCACGCTCGCCCATGGCCCCTTCAAGACCCTGGGCATGCCCGGCATGACGATGACTTTCCCACTCGCCAATCCGGCTCTGATGCAGGGCCTCAAAACGGGCGACAAGGTTCGGATCGCGGTGAGTCAGACCGATGATGGTTTGCGTGTTGAGCGTCTGAGCAAATCGGGGAGCCAGCCATGATCGCCGCCCTCATCCGTTGGTCCGTGGCCAACCGAATCCTGGTGCTACTGGCGACGCTGTTCGTCACGGCTTGGGGCATCTGGTCGGTGCAGAACACGCCCATTGATGCACTGCCAGACTTGTCCGATGTGCAGGTGATTATCCGGACTCCTTACCCAGGACAAGCGCCGCAAATTGTCGAGAATCAGGTCACCTACCCGTTGGCCACCACCATGCTCTCGGTTCCGGGAGCCAAGACCGTGCGTGGTTATTCCTTCTTCGGCGACAGCTTCGTTTACGTGCTGTTTGAAGACGGCACTGACTTGTACTGGGCCCGCTCGCGGGTGTTGGAGTACCTGAGCCAAATACAAAGTCGGTTGCCGGCCAGCGCCAAGCCGGCATTGGGGCCGGATGCGACGGGAGTGGGCTGGATCTATCAGTACGCACTGGTGGATCGCAGTGGCGGATACGATCTGGCGCAGCTTCGCGCTCTTCAGGACTGGTTCCTCAAGTTCGAACTCAAGACCCTGCCAAACGTTGCGGAAGTGGCTACGGTGGGTGGCATGGTCAAGCAGTACCAAGTTCAGCTTGATCCACTCAAACTGGCCAACCTCGGTATCACTCAGGCTGAGGTAACTGAAGCTATCGGCAAGGCCAACCAGGAAACCGGTGGTGCCGTGCTGGAGATGGCCGAGACCGAGTTCATCGTGCGTGCTTCCGGCTACCTGAAGACGCTCAATGACTTTCGGGCGATCCCACTAAAGTTGGGTTCGGGTGGTGTGCCGGTGACACTTGGCGATGTCTCCACGATCCAGTTGGGTCCGGAAATGCGGCGCGGCATCACTGAACTCGATGGCGAAGGCGAGACTGTCGGCGGCGTAGTGATTTTGCGTAGCGGCAAGAACGCTCGCGAGACCATTGCTGCGGTCAAGACTAAACTCGACGAGCTGAAAAGCAGCCTGCCAGCCGGGGTAGAAATCGTTACCACCTACGACCGCAGCAAGCTGATCGACCGGGCTGTAGAAAACCTCAGCCACAAACTGCTCGAAGAGTTCCTCGTCGTCGCGTTGGTCTGCGGGATCTTTCTCTGGCATTTACGTTCATCCCTTGTTGCGATCATTTCGTTGCCGGTGGGGGTGCTTATTGCCTTCATCGTCATGCGCTACCAAGGGATCAACGCCAATATCATGTCTTTGGGTGGGATCGCGATCGCCATCGGTGCGATGGTCGACGCTGCCGTGGTAATGATTGAAAACGCCCACAAAAAGGTTGAGGCCTGGCACGTGGCCAATCCTGGGGAGGAACTGAAGGGGGAGCGTCATTGGCACGTGATTACCGAAGCGGCGGCTGAGGTAGGACCAGCACTGTTCTTCTGTTTGTTGATCATTACCCTGTCGTTCATTCCGGTTTTTACCTTGGAAGCACAAGAGGGACGGCTGTTCGGCCCACTGGCTTTCACCAAAACCTACGCCATGGCCGCAGCGGCTGGATTGTCAGTGACCTTGGTGCCAGTGCTGATGGGCTACTGGATTCGAGGACGAATTCCCAGTGAACAACAGAACCCGTTGAACCGTTGGTTGATCAGGATCTATCAGCCAGCCTTGGACGCGGTGCTGCGTCGTCCCAAAGTCACGTTACTGGTAGCGCTATTGGTTTTTCTCAGTGCGCTATGGCCAATGTCTCGCCTGGGTGGCGAGTTTCTTCCACCCCTGGACGAGGGTGATTTGCTCTATATGCCTTCTGCTCTGCCAGGATTATCGGCGCAGAAAGCGGCGCAACTGCTGCAACAGACCGACCGCCTGATCAAGACGGTGCCCGAAGTCGAACACGTTTTCGGTAAAGCAGGACGTGCCGAAACCGCCACCGACCCGGCACCGCTGGAAATGTTCGAAACCACTATCCAGTTCAAACCACATGAGCAATGGCGTCCAGGAATGACCCAGGAAAAGCTCGTGGAAGAGCTGGATCTCGTGGTACGTGTGCCTGGCTTAACCAACATTTGGATACCGCCAATTCGTAACCGCATCGATATGCTGGCGACAGGTATCAAGAGCCCCATCGGAGTGAAAGTTGCCGGCACCAATCTGACGGAAATTGATGCCGTCACCCAGGCGGTCGAGCGAGTAGCCAAGGACGTGCCCGGTGTCAGTTCGGCTCTGGCCGAGCGACTGACCGGTGGCCGCTATATCGATGTGGATATCGACCGCAAAGCCGCCGCCCGCTACGGACTGAATATCGCCGATGTGCAGTCCATCGTGGCCGGCGCTATCGGCGGTGAAAACGTCGGGGAAACCATTGAAGGGCTCGCACGCTTCCCGATTAGCGTGCGCTATCCACGGGAGTGGCGTGATTCCCTTGGCGCCTTGGAGCAATTACCGATTTACACCCCGTTAGGCAGTCAGATCACCCTTGGCACTGTGGCGAAGGTCAAGGTCAGCGACGGTCCGCCGATGCTCAAAAGCGAGAACGCAAGGCCTTCAGGCTGGGTGTATATCGATGTGCGTGGTAGGGACATTGCCTCGGTAGTCGCCGATCTGCGCCGGGTGGTCAATGAGCAGGTCAAGTTGCAGCCTGGCATGAGCCTGAGCTACTCAGGACAGTTCGAGTTTCTGGAGAGGGCCAACGCACGACTCAAACTGGTGGTGCCTGCCACGCTGCTGATCATTTTCGTGTTGCTCTACCTGACTTTTTCCCGCTTGGATGAGGCCTTGCTGATCATGGCCACTCTGCCATTCGCACTCACTGGCGGGGCGTGGTTCCTCTATCTGTTGGGATTCAACCTGTCGGTCGCTACAGGTGTCGGCTTTATCGCTTTGGCCGGTGTTTCTGCCGAATTCGGTGTGATCATGCTGCTCTATCTGAAGAACGCTTGGGCCGAACGTGAAGACCTCGGCGACAGCACTGAGCGCGGCCTGGTTACGGCGATTCGTGACGGCGCTGTGCAGCGAGTTCGACCTAAAGCCATGACCGTGGCCGTCATCATTGCGGGCCTGTTACCCATCCTGTTGGGCAGCGGAACCGGCAGCGAGGTGATGAGCCGTATTGCTGCCCCCATGGTCGGCGGCATGGTTACAGCCCCCTTACTTTCATTGTTTGTCATTCCGGCAGCCTATCGTTTGATGCGCCGTCGGCACCTCTCTGTTGATCCCTCCACCCCTCAAGGAAAAGTCGTATGAAACTGACCCTGATTGCAGTTGCTAGCACCGTAGTTACGCTGTCTCTTTCTGCCCTGGCAGAGGACATGTCGGGTATGAAAATGGACGGTATGGAGGGCAGGCAAATGAAGCAGGAAACAAAGCAGGCGCCAGTCGCCAACGCGGAGGGGACGATCAAGGCTATCGATACGACGAAACATACAGTGACCATCTCTCACGGCGCTGTTCCAGCCGTGCAATGGCCGCCGATGACCATGGCCTTTTCAGTAACGGAAGGCCAGCTAACAGGGCTGACGGCCGGAGACCGCGTAGCGTTTTCCTTTTTGCTAGAGGGTGGCAGAGCTACGATTGTATCCATCAAAAAGTGAAGTAGCGGTGGTGGAAGTGGCCGGTGCGATTTGTTTCGCCGGCCATTACTGGTAAATCCGCACGTTCTTACTATCGCCATCGGGTTAAGGCCTGATCTGAACAAGCAGTCGTCGGCAATTAATATTCGAATCAATGGTTTTCACCGGTCGTAGTCCCGGTGAGTCCCTTGGGGCGGCCGCCTCAAATAGGTTCGCCCCCACGGGTAGTCTGATTCATGGATTGGAGTTCTAGTATTCCATTGAGATCTGTTTCATTGGCGCGAATAACCACCAGGTCCGGATTGCTCATCTGTAATGACTCCGCGAACTTTCAATAAGGGTGTTTTGATGGTGTTTCCGCGAATGTTAGTGCATTCCCATGGGTAACGGCTTTTGGCCGTTACCTGTCTGATGCGATGGGCGGGAGCCGGCCAAGAGCGGACTGTTAACATTCCCAGTGCTTAATGTATCGCGCGGGTACTGGATACCGGAAGTGCACACCATAGGCAGTGGCTCAGCTCTCAGGCCAAGCCACTAGAAGAGATTCAAGCACAAGGCCCTTGCACCTGGATCAAGTACCTGGCCCTATCTATCCTCAAAAACAGGGACTTTTTACCGGCTGATCCCGTTCGCTTTGAAGAGCCATTCAAACGCCTGCTCCAATGTTGGCGCCGTTGTATCCAACGGGCTCGAACTGATCTGCTCGGCCGTGCGCTGGAACAAATCTTTTACGCCCGGCAGCACCGAGACCGGCATATCTGCGGCTCGCAACTGCCGCTCTGCCTCTTCGACTTCTTTCAGGCGACGTGGCGCATGTATCACGTGCGTGCGGATCAAAGCACCGAGGAAGTCCCGCAGACTTGCTTGATCAATGTCGCTCAACGCGTCATGCAATTTGTCGGTCACCCCCTGTTTTTCTGCGGCCATGAAGCACTCGATCGTTAGCGCTTCCAGCCCTTTGGTAAACACGCTTCGCAGGATTTTAAGAGCAGC
>NZ_JAMFRV010000346.1 GCF_026224925.1 Pseudomonas sp.
GGGCCAGGCGGCGTGGACATCGGTTTGACCGCCAACAGCTTTTCCTCGGTGTCGCTGGACCCACCGATGGTGCTCTGGAGCCTGGCGCGGACATCCTTGAATATGGATGCTTTTCGCAACAGCGGGCATTTTGCCGTGCATATCCTCTCGGCGGATCAGGAGGCACTTTCGGGGCGCTTTGCGAGCAAGGGCATCGACCGGTTCGAGGGGCTTGCGCTTGATCGCGGACCGGACGGTATCCCGATGCTGAAGGAGTGCATGGCCCGGTTCGCCTGCAAGCTGGCGTATCAATACGAGGGTGGGGATCACGTCATCTTCGTCGGCGAGATTGTCGATTTCAGTCATTCTGCGCGCAAGCCCCTGGTCTTCCACGGCGGGCGCTATGGAATGTTGTTGCCTAAACAAACTGTTACCTCGGCTGATGAGTTCAGCAACCTCACACCCGATGATTTGCTGTATCAGGTCTCCAACGCCTACTTCCAGACCCGGCAGACCGTGATTGAAAAACTTCAATCCCGGCAGTGGACGGCCGAAGAGTACGCGGTGCTTAGCATCATTGGCCGTGAGGACGGCCTGTGCGTGCCGGAGATCGTTGCGCGCAGCGAAAAAGTCCGCGGTCAGGGGATTTCCTCGGCAATTGTGCAGAAGCTCATCGAACGTGGGTTGCTACACGAGGTCGACTCAAGCGAAGGACCCGTGGCTATCCGCTTGACCCCTGAGGGCCGTCTTGCGGTCCTGGAACTGATCGCCATCCGCAAGTCGAGCGAGGCTGATGTTCAGGGCAATCTGGACCCGAGCGAAGTGCAACTGCTCAAGCACCTGCTGGCAAGGCTCGACGCATGAAAATCGCACGCTATCAATCTACTGCGGGGCCCGAGCGGCTCGGGATCGTCAGCTCCGTGTCGGGCCGTGAGCTGCTCGTTGATGTGGCCAAGGCTGCCGCTGTCCGTGGCGGCCCAGGCACACCCGTGTCGGCAATGGCCCTGATCGAGGGCGGCGCAGCGGCGATGGACGCCACACGAGAGTTGCTCACTTGGGCAGCGGATCGCCAGGACCCCATCTGGATGGATGACCCGAGCTGCGTTGAGTGGTTGACGCCTGTGCCAGCGAGGTCGATGTTCTGCGCAGGCCGCAACTTCGGGCGGCACAAGATGGAGTCGATGAAGGGCGATACCGCCAACGCCAGCAAGCTGCACAGTGACTTCCCGACCGGCTTCGTTAAGCTCGGGCGCACCTTGGTCCCCCACAAAAGCCAGGTGAAGCGGCCCGACGACGTGCTCGATTTCGACTACGAAGTCGAGATCGCCCTGGTGTTGGGCAAGGCGATTGATGCGCGCAGCGACATCGATCCTGCCAGCGCGATCTTCGGCTACACCATTTTCAACGACCTGTCGGCGCGGGAGTGGCAGCTTCGCGAAATGCAGAACGGCATGATTATGCTGGGGAAAAACTTCCCTGGCTTTGGACCGATCGGCCCCTACATTCTTACTGCAGACGACGTGCCGGATCCCGATGGCTTGGTGCTGTGGCTGAAGGTCAATGGGCAATTGCGCCAGCACTCCGACTGTCGCGATCTGATCTTTGGTTTTCCGGAAATGGTGGAGTTCTGGTCGCGTTTCGGCCTGGTCCCCGGCGATCTGATCAGCACGGGTACGCCCGAAGGCGTCGCATTGCACCACAAGCCCGATCCACACGATTGGTATCTCAAGCCTGGCGATCGGGTGGAAGCGGGCGTGGACGGTATCGGTGTCTTGGAAACGTTCATCGTGTAGCAACCACCGTCCCCATCCCTCCATCCCCCCATCACTTATGGAGCGTTTTATGAAACTGTATTTTTTGCCGGGTGCCTGCCAGATCGGAATTCATGCCTTGCTCGCTGAAATTGGCCAGCCGTTCGAGATCGAGAAGGCGGCCCGTCCGGGAACGCCGGAGTTCGAGGCGTACACGCAGATCAATCCCAAGGGCAAAGTCCCGGCGCTGATTCGCGATGACGGATCGCTGCTCACCGAGTTTCCAGTGATCGCGCTCTATCTCGCCCGCACGAATCCCGAAAGAGAGCTGATCCCGACGGATATCGAAGGCGAGATTCGCGTGTTGGAAATGCTCGAATATTTGGTATCTACCGTGCACATGCAAGGCTACACTCGCGCTCGCCGGCCGGAGAAATTCACGCCGAGCGAATCAGACCACGCGGCTGTAAGGGCGCAGGGCCTGAAAATATTCCAGGCCGGTCTCGACCGGGCAGAACGACAGATCAACGGCAAAGACTGGTTATTCGAGACAATGACCATCGCGGACTTTGCACTTTTCTATCTCGAGCACTGGTGTGTGCTCAATGGAATCGGCTCGTTAGGTCCAAGTTGTCAGGCGCACCACGACCGCCTATGGTCGAAGGTCGAAATTCGTCGCGCCGTCGAGTCTGAACTCATCACCTAATACTGGGCGCTGCACAATGGACATGCTGTTGAAGTTGAAGGCTTTCGTCGTGACCGCCGACACCGGTAATTTCTCAGCCGCCGCGCGCACTTTGTATACCTCACCCTCGGTCATCATGAAGCGGGTTGACGAGCTCGAGTGGGATTTCAAGACGATCTTCTTCGACCGCTCAACCCGGCGATTGACGCTGACCGATACGGGTCAAAGCTACCTTATCCATGCACGACAACTGCTCCGGTCTTACAACGACATGGCCAGCGGTGCGATTTTGAGCCCCGGCAGCATCGAAGGCCCGATCAGGGTCAAGGCCCCAGCCGTTCTTATCCGCCAGGGCCTTGGTGATCTATTCACCACATACCGCGCCGAGAACCCGCTGATCCAACTGGAAATCATTGCGTCTGACAGGGGGGGCAATCCAGCGGAGGAGGGCTTCGATATCTCGGTTGGGATGGATCAAATGGCCTATTCAGACGTCGTAGAGCAGGTTATACGGCCCTTTCCCCGGCTGATGTGCGCGGCCCCTGCCTATCTCTCCAGGTGTGATGCGCTGCTGCATCCCCGCGACCTGATCAATCACCCCTGTCTCACGTTTTCCATAGCCGGTTCCATCTGGGGGTTCAACTCGCCAGAGGGGCGCATAGAAGTGGACGTGCGCCCCGTCCTCATCACCAATGATGAAGGCTATCTGTGCGCGGCCGCCCGCGATGGCCATGGGATTGTCCAGCTGGCACTGCCGATTGTTGCCGATGCCCTGCAGGCCGGGGAACTTGCTCCTGTGCTGGAGGAGTTCTCGTTGGTAGAACGCTGGGTGAAAATTATGGTGCCGGCTGCGCGACTGGAACTGACGCGGGTCAAGCTTCTGTTCGACAGAATGGCAATGCACCTGGCCTCCGGCGGCGACATTGTTACGGCGCCCTGAGCGCGCTTCCCGTCACTCTCATCCACTCGGTCAACACCTCCACGTGTGAGCTACGCCCAGTCTTAATGCGTTGCAACAGCGCACTGGGCACGTAGGTGTCGGCATCCATTCCAGCGGCGGTTTTTCCAATCGTACTGATGCCCTCTTTGGGTTAATCGGGCGTATGGATGATCGCGCGTTCTCGGTCGAAAAGCCGGGTCATTGCTCCCGCCACCCGGATAACCAGAGCGCTCGCTTTACCATCAAATATCCGGCTGCGGTGCAGCGGGATTTATCATTATCCGCGCTGGAAAGTGGCTGCATATACTCGGGCCAACACAGATGCACAGTCAGGGCTGAGTGAGTATAGGGAATCAAACTTTCAAGCTGGAACTCTGTGTTGTCAGCACTACGATCCGCTCGTCCATGAATTTAAGCCGGTACCACACAAGTCATGGGAGGCATTTCTTGTAGGTCGTTCTAACTGGCCGATGTTCATGTTACTGGGCAGTTCAGCAATCGGAGTTCATGCGTCACACAATCTCTCTAGGTAAGAATGATGCAAATAATAAAAATAAGATTTGCAGTGCCGCAAGACAAGTTGTACCGCCAAAGCATTCGATCCGTGGTTGTCGCCACCAGTCTTATGACGGCTGGCTACTCATTGGCCGCGCCGATCGATGTGGGCAATCCCGACATCAACTTGCGCTGGGATAACACGGTCAAGTACTCCGCAGGCATGCGTGTCGGCGGCCAGGATGACAAACTCAGCCAGAACGCTCCCCCTCCTGCGGGTGGCGGAGCCGGCCCCGCGGCGCTTAACGGTAACGACGGCGACCTTAACTTCAAGCGCGGTAGTCTCACCTCTAATCGATTCGATTTGTTGTCCGAGATGGACGTGACCTATCGCAACGATTTCGGCGCGCGCGTCAGCGCGGCAGCCTGGTATGACGACGTCTATAACCACGATAACGACAACAACTCGCCGGGGACCAACAACTCGCTGTCGGTGCCGCACAACGAATTTACCCATGACACGCGCGATCTGGAAGGCCGCAAGGCTGAGCTTCTGGACGCGTTCGTCTTCGGTGGCGCGGACGTCGGCACAGCCCGCGTAAGCGGCCGCTTGGGTAGGCATTCGGTGCTTTGGGGCGAGAGCCTGTTCTTCGGCTCCAACGCCATTGCCGGCACTCAGTCTCCGGTGGATGCGATCAAGGCGTCCTCGGTGCCAGGATCGACCACCAAAGAAATCATCATGCCGGTGGGCCAATTCTCGGGCCAAATCCAGTTTTCGCCAGCGCTGACCCTGATTGGTTACTACCAATATGATTGGGAGGCTACCCGCCTGCCCGCAGCCGGCAGCTACTTTTCGGCAAATGACTTCTTGGGCGAAGGCGGCGAGCGTATCCTCTTCGCGCCCGGTGTACCCAATGGTTTGGCGCGCGCTTCAGATATCAAAGGCAGCGATCATGGCCAGTATGGTTTGGGCTTGCGCTCTCAGTTGGGCGAGTGGGGACTTGGCCTCTATGCTATCCGTTACAACGCCAAGACGCCTACGCTTTATTCCCGACCTGGACCGACCGGCATTCCCGGCGCCGAGGCGGGGTTCTATCAGTGGGTTTATCCGGAGGACGTTAAGGCGTTTGGTGTCAGTGCCACCACTACTGTGGGTTCGGTCAACTACGCCGGTGAAATCTCTGTACGTCGCGATACGCCACTGACCAGCCTGCCGGTGGCTGTTGGGACTGCTGAGGCGGACAACAACCACCACACGTTTTATGCCATCGGCAATACGGCCCATGCCAACGTGAACATGATTTGGACGATGCCGCGCAACTTCATGTCCGACGAACCGTCGTTCAGCATGGAAGTGGCCTATAACCAGCTGACCAGTTGCACCAGCAACTGCAGTGCCATGGACCCAGGCCTGGATCGACGCGCGGAAGCCATGCGTTTTTTATATGCGATACCGCAGCGCAACGTGATGGACGGCCTGGACCTTACGCCATCCGTCACCGCGGGCTACAACCACGGCAAGTCACCCGTGGTGATCATGGGGCCTAACAAGGGCGGGGACATGACCTTCATGCTGGCAGGCAACTACCTGACCGTTTGGGACTTCACCATGGCCTACACCCACTACTACGGCGCAGAAGACACCGGCACGTATTCGTCCACAAATCCCAGCTTAAACGGCACGTACACCTTCGCCCAGACGTTGAAAGATCGTGATTTCGTCTCAGTATCGCTGAAGCGCACCTTTTAAGGGACAATGACATGACCATTTCCACTCGCTTGACCCTGTTGGCCTTGGCGTGCGCCGCACTGGTGGCGCCGATGGCCCAGGCCGCTGTTACGGCTCAAGAAGCAGCCCAACTCAAGTCCACGCTGACCCCGATGGGCGCAGAACGTGCCGCCAACAAGGATGGAACAATTCCAGCGTGGGACGGAGGCTATCCGTTTGATGCTTCGTACACCTCGCCGGCGATTCCAGACCTGTTCGCTAAGGACAAGCCGCTGTTCACCATCACGGCGCATAACGAAAAGCAGTATGCGGACAACCTGACCGACGGCACTGTCGCTCTGTTGGAGAAGTTCTCGAACTTCAAGGTTGAGGTTTTCCCAACCCGGCGTACCGCGGCGGCTCCCCAATGGGTCTATGACAACACCTTTGCGAACGCCACCCGTGCAACGATCGATCCTAGTGGCGTACTCGGTCCTTTCCCCAAGGACGCCTACGGCGGCATCCCGTTCCCGATCCCGAAGACTGGCGAAGAGGCCATCTGGAACCATCTGCTGAGATGGACCACCCCCGGCTACACAACGACGCCTAGCCTGGCGCGCATAACCCCGGAGGGCAAAATTATCCCGGTATCGCAGAACGTCGCCAGGAGCACGTTTCCGTACTACGACCCAAAAGGCAATCTGGAAAGTTGGAAAGCCGCTGGTTCCAACATAAAGTTCGTGCGGGTTGACGCGTCCGGCCCACCCATCCACGCCGGCGAGATTACGCTCCAGCGTGTCAATATCGATGACAACGAGTCCAAAACCTGGACGTACCTGACCGGCCAGCGACGTGTTCGCCGTCTGCCGCTGACCTGCTGCGACGTGCCTAGCCCGGTAGCCGGCGGCATCCTCAACTTTGACGAGACTGAGGTGTACTCCAATTCCATCGGTCGTTATGACTGGAAGCTGGAAGGCAAGCGTGAAATTTACGTGCCGTACAACACCAACAGTTACCACCAGGCGGCGTCACTCGATCAGTTGATGACGGCAGGCACCGTGAATCCTGATTTCTTGCGATTCGAGAAGCATCGGGTGTGGGTGGTAGAGGCCACGCTCAAGCAAGACCAGCGTCATGTGGTTCCACACCTGCGTTTGTATCTTGATGAAGACACCTGGATCGCTGTCGCCGGCGAGCGTTATGACGCTCAGGGGAAAATCTGGAAGGTGACTTTTAACTTTCCAACAGTGTTCCCAGGGGGGCCAGGCACGATCGTGGCAGGCTACATGTCCTACGACCTGATCGGCGGTGGTTACTTCGCGACCGCTTATTTCCCTCAAAAAACACAAGTCGACTTAAAGGCCGACTTGCCTCTCCGGCTCTTCACCCCTGAAGCGCTTTCTGGAGAAGGCGTACGTTAAAACTGTATCTCGCTGCACTTTGAACCCTGATGAGATAAGTATGAATAACAATAACAATAACAACAACAATGAAGGCTTCGATGGGTCGCGTCGTCGGCTGTTGCTAGTGGGGATGGGCCTGGGTCTGCAGGCCTTGCTGACCCCCACCGCAGCGTCCGCCGCAGCAGCCTTGATCGGGCCGCTGGACCAACCTGCCGCTATGACTCTCCGGGCCGCACATGCTGTTCTGACCCGGGTGGTTCTGGCCGGTGATCGGCTGGTGGCGATGGGTGAGCGCGGCCTGGTCGTGCTCTCTGACGACGGTGGACTACAGTGGCGCCAGGCCCGCGTGCCGGTCAGCGTGACCCTGACATCGGCGAGCTTCGCCGATGCCCGTGAGGGTTGGATCGCTGGCCACAGTGGTGTTGTTCTTCATACCTCTGACGGGGGTGAAAACTGGGCTGTACAGACCGATGGGGTGGCTCTCGCCAAGGCATCCCTGGCCCAGGCCCAGGGCTTGCCTGACACCGACGCCGACCGCGAACGCAGCATCCAGGAGGCCCAGCGTCTGGTGGATGACGGCGCAGACAAGCCCTTGCTATCGATTTGCTTTGCCGACGCTCAACGCGGGATGGTGGTTGGCGCTTTCGGCTTGGCCGCTGCCACTGACGACGGCGGCAAGACATGGACGCCTTGCCGGAATCGCCTGCCCAATCCCATGAGTTTTCACCTGTACTCGATTGCCCGCCATGACAAGACTTGGGTGGTTGCCGGAGAACAGGGGGTGCTGATGCGCAGCATCGACGATGGCAATAGCTACGAATCTCTGACTTCGCCTTCCGAACGCACCTTGTTCACCGCCACGCCCACGCAAAAGGGAGGGTTTGTGTGCGCCGGCCTGTTGGGTGCTGCTTGCCGCATCGATCCGGGCAGCACAACCGTTGCTTCGATCCAGTTGCCGGCGCCATTGACGATTCTGTCTTGCGTCGAACTGCACGATGGTGGGGTGATGCTGTTGGCCGAAGGCGGACGACTCCTTGTAAGCCATGACGGTGGTGTTCACTTCACCGAGCAGCAGCTCCCACGGCGCGAGCCTCTGACCTCGCTGGTTCAAACCGCGGACGGTGGTCTTGTTGCAACCAGCCTGGCCGGGGTTGCCAGGCTTGGCTGACGACACCCATTTCCACGATCACGCGACGCACCACACAACGAGTCCAACGACATGACCACTGTGACACCACCCTCGAACACGGCCTGCCGGCTCGAAGACTTTGATCCGCGCTCGGGCTCCCGGCTCGAACGCGCCGTTTTCAACCACCGCATCTTGGTGCTGCTGCTGTGCGCGTTGGTCACGATCATGCTCGGCGTCAGCGCGTTGAGCCTCAAGCTCAATTCCAGCTTTGAAAAGACTATTCCGACGAGCCACCCGTACATCACGAATTACCTGGAACACAAGAAAGAACTCACCGGCCTGGGTAACTCGGTGCGCATCGCGATAGAAGCACGCAAGGGCAACGTCTACACCGCGAGCTATCTAGAGACGCTGCGCCAGATCAACGACGCTGTTTTCATGTTGCCGGGTGTGGACCGGGCGTTCATGAAGTCACTGTGGACACCCAACGTCCGCTGGACAGCGGTGACCGCGGAAGGCCTGGACGGCGGACAGGTTATCCCGCCGCACTATGACGGCTCGCCTGCCAAGATTGAGGAGCTGCGCATGAACGTGCAGCGCTCGGGCGAAATAGGGCAATTGATTGCGGTTAACGGCGGCTCCAGCGTGATCCAGGTGCCGCTGTTGGAGCATGATACTTCCGGCAAGCCGCTGGACTACGCAGACCTGTCCAAGCAGTTGGAACAGATCCGCGCCAAGTACAGCAATGACGAGGTGGCCATTCACATCACCGGATTTGCCAAGCTGTCCGGCGACCTCATGGATGGCATGCATGAGGTGATCGGCTTCTTCTTCATCGCTTTGGTCATCTGTGCAGGGATGGTGTTTTTGTACAATCGCGACGTGATCAGCACTTCACTGGTGGTGATTACCTCGTTGACCGGCGTGCTGTGGCAGCTAGGCTTGCTGCCGTTGCTGGGGTATTCGCTGAACCCCTATTCCATGCTGGTGCCCTTCCTCATCTTCGCCATTGGTATTAGCCATGGCGCCCAGAAAATGAACGGCATCCTGCAGGACATCGGGCGCGGAACGCACCGCTATGTCGCGGCCCGCTACACCTTCAGGCGCCTGTTCCTGGCCGGCCTGACCGCGCTGCTGGCTGACGCCGTAGGCTTTGCGGTGCTGCTGATGATCGACATCCCAGTCATCCGCGAACTGGCCATCGCCGCCAGCCTGGGCGTGTTGGTGCTGGTGATTTCCAACCTGATTCTGCTGCCCGTGCTCTTGAGCTACGTGGGTGTGAGCCGTAAAGCAGCCGAGAGGGCAGTGCGCCGGGAATCGGCCACCGCGGCCGGGGAGAGCAGTGCCTTCTTTATCTGGCTGGTCCGCTTCACCGAGACACGACGCGCCACGCTGGCGATAGCCACGGCGGCGGTTCTGGCGGTGGTGGGCGTTGCCGTCGGCACCCAGTTGAAGGTCGGAGACCTCGACCCCGGAGCTCCGGAACTGCAAGCAGACTCGCGTTACAACCGCGACGTGAGCTATCTGACGAATAACTACGGTGCCAGCAATGACCTCTTCGCCATCATGGTCAAAACATCCGAGGGCAACTGCAGTCAGTACGATGTGCTGCGCCGGGTCGACCAGCTCGAATGGGAGCTGATGGATCTACCCGGTGTGGAGTCCACTCAATCTATTGCGCGGCTGCAACGGCGCCTGATGGTGGGTATGAGCGAGGGTAGTCCGCTGTGGTACGACTTGCCGAGCAACCAGAACATGCTCAACACCATTACCGCCAGGGCGCCGCGTGAACTGTACAACGAAGAATGCAACCTGCTGACGGTGTACGCCTACCTGCGTGACCACCGCGCCGAGACCCTGCAGCAGGTGGTCGACCTTGTCGAACGCTTCGCCAAGAAAAACAATGACAAGGACGCTACCTTCCTGCTGGCGGCCGGCTCGGCGGGGATCGACGCCACCACCAACATCGTGGTGCACAAGGCCTGGTATCAGATGTTGTTCATGGTCTATGGGGCGGTGGCGCTGCTGTGCTTCATCACCTTCCGCTCTTGGCGGGCGGTGCTGGTGGCCATGCTGCCGCTGATGCTCACGTCCATTTTGGCCGAGGCATTAATGGTGGGCCTGGGGATGGGCATAAAGGTTGCGACCCTGCCGGTGATTGCGCTTGGCGTGGGCATAGGGGTGGATTACGCGCTGTATGTGCTGAGCGTGACCCTGGCACGCATGCGCGCAGGTGCCACTTTGAAACAGGCCTACGCCACCGCTTTGCAGTTCACCGGCCGGGTGGTGCTGCTGACCGGTGTAACCCTGGCGGCAGCGGTCGCGACCTGGCATTTCTCCAGCATCAAGTTTCAGGCTGACATGGGACTGCTGCTGGCATTCATGTTCTTGTGGAACATGCTCGGTGCGTTGGTATTGATACCTGCCCTGGCGCGTTTTCTGTTGCCCAGCGCACCTGAAGGCTCAATCGTCGAGGCAACCGATGCCGCGGCCCAGGCTGAAGGATCAGCTTCCATCACCCCTAGTCATACTGACAAATTGGTGTACGAGAGATGCATGCCATGACTAATTTAATGAGCGCGCAAATAGCGGGCAGACCTCAAGTCAACGTCACGCAAGTCATTGACGGTGGAAAATTCAACTCTTTCAGCTTGCAAGTGGCGATGATCTGCTTTCTTGCGATTGTATTTGACGGTATCGACAGCGCGCTATTCGGTACGTTGCTTCCGGTAATTATGGCCGATATGAAAATGGGCCCTGCCGAGGCCGGGATTTTGGCTAGCGTTGGGCATATTGGCGCCGTAGGCGGCGCCATCATCTTTGGCGTGGCGGCCGATGCAATTGGCCGCAAGCGGATGATGCTCATCGGCATGACTGTCTTCATTATATTTACTGCAGCCTGCGGCCTGGCTCAGGGAGTCGTCGATTTCGCGATCTACCGCTTCATCGCTGGTTTTGGTCTAGCCGGCATCGTCCCGATTGCTGTGGCGCTGGTGTTCGAATATACGCCAGGCAAGTGGAAGGCGATGGTTTCCAGTATCTCCTATACGGGCATCTCAGTGGGTGTTCTGTTATCTGCGCTGGTTTCGATCGCTTTACTGTCCACTGTCGGATGGAGGGCGATATTGCTCGGGACCATCGTTGGCATCGTGCTGGTCCCCATTGCTTTTGGGTGGTTGCCTGAGTCGATGTCGATTTTGGTTAAAAAGGGCAAAAATGAACGCGTTCGTAAGATATTAATGAAGGCTGATCCAAGGTTTGTTTTCGCCATCAACCATGACTACATTCTGAATGAGCCGTCTGCTTCCAAGGTGCCTCTGAAACGGCTGTTTCAAGACGGATATGCGCGCAACACGCTGTTTTTGGGTATGGGAATGCTCTGCATCATGATGGTTGCCGTCACCCTGACAACCTGGATTGTGCAATTGATGGTTCAGCGAGGGTACTCGCTAACCACAGGTGTCAGTTTCATCTTTGTATTCACCTGCAGCAATTTCATATCCACGCCGTTGGCCGGGTGGCTGTCAGGCAGAATGGGTTACAAGAAAGTGTTTGCCATTTACATGCCCATTCTGTTTGTTTCGATATCACTGATTGGCGTCATTCAAGATCCGGTTGCCGCGTTGATCTGCATGTTCTTTGCCGGATTTGCTGCAATGGGAGCCACATGCATTTTATTACCCTACGTCGGGTCGCTATATCCCATGAGCTTTCGTTCATCCGCGATGGGCGTGGTTTACGCCATTGGCCGGGTCGGTCCCATCATTGGGCCCGCCATAGCTGGCCTCATGCTTGCTGCGGGAACCAGTGTGCCGATCATCCTGGTTTGCATGGCAGCTCCTAGTCTAGTTGCCCTGGTCGCTTTTCTACTGGTGAAAGAGAGTCCGTTGCAGGGTATTTAGCAGCAATAACTTTGCAGCTTTAATACTGGATTGCTTGCCTATTCAATATGGGCATAAGTTTAATTTTTCACACAACCTAAAATAAAGGAAAGATCATGGATCGCTATATCAATCGTTTGTTTCACGTATGTATCACCGTTGCCGATATCGATGCGGCACTTGAGTTTTACTGTGGCGTGCTCGGGCTTGAATCTATCGGTAAACTGCGCCACGAAAAGGCGCCCGGTGAAATACTCGGCTTTCCTAATCAAATAATTGAAATTCATGCTGACCACCTTGTCGGCAAAGACAAGGAAAATGCGACTGTTATCGATCTGATCGAGTTTGTGTCGCCTAAAACTGTCGTCAATAAAGCATCCTCGGCGCCCTTGAACCATGCCGGTATCAACCGTATGGCTTTCGGTGTTGACAGTACCGATGCCATCCATGAGAAGCTGAAGACGCGTGGTGACATCGTTTTCCTTTGCGAGCCGCAAATTGTCATCGCTCCAACTGGCGGAAAATTTAAAATCCTGACGTTCAAAGACCCCTTCGACAACATCCTGGAAGTCATTGAGTACTGCAAGTAGTTAGTAATTTGTATAAAAGAAGCCATTTGGATGCGGTTTTTCTTACTCTGACAAACCGGAGAGTTTTAAATGAGTGTTACTCAAGATAAATCTGAAATTATTGAAGTCATCAACCTCTATGGCGTTGCGCTTGACGGTCACGCTTGGGACTTGCTGGACGACGTATTTACCGAGGATGCCCATGCTGACTTCGGGCCCGCAGGGGCTGTCTGGAAGTCTGTGGGTGCGCTGAAGTTCGCCTTCAAGGACTTTCACGAAACGCTGACCAATCACATGCACACGATGACGGGTTCTTGCGTTCACGTTGACGGCGACGCGGCCTATGCACTGACGTATGGCGATTGGCTCCTTTCGCGCGACTCAGCAGTGGGCGGTCCTGACTGGGTTGGCCGTGGCTGGTATGACGATGTACTGGTCCGTACTGATAAGGGCTGGCGCATCAGCAGTCGCGTTTGCCGACTGATTTCATGGACAGGCAACCCGCTTGTTCCTGAGCCGGCGTTCGAACAGCACCCGGTGATGAC
>NZ_JAMFRV010000347.1 GCF_026224925.1 Pseudomonas sp.
CAGCAGCCCCGCCTGGGCCAGGACAAAACTACCGGTGTCGATGCCGCCCAAGATCACGCCCTCGTGATCGAGGCGACGCAACCAATGTTCCAGTGCGGGGGTGCAGAACTGCAGCGGCTCAAAGCCTGCAACAACCCACAACGTCGTGCCCTTCTTTAATGATTCCAAGGCGGCGTCGGCGTTGACCGACATCCCGTTGCTGGCAATCACCGCCCCGCCATCCATGCTCAGCACATGCCAGCGGTACAACTCGCCGCCAAAACGATTGGCCACCCGCAGCGGTTCGACAGCCGAGACAAAGCCCATGATCGAGAATCCGGGCATGAGCAAAAAATAGTAATCCTGGGACATCGGGGCGCACTCATAGGGGTAGCGTAAATACCACATACGCCCCTTGGATCAGGACGGCAAGAGGGCAGGTCGCTGCTGTGCAAGAGCTGGTCGCCGCTGTGCGCTTTTACGGGGCTGCGTCTGCGTAACTTGGCCTCACTGCGCGCGAAGACGCCGGGACCCTATAGCCATCCCCATAAAAATAACCTGCCGAGGAAAATCCACCATGAAACGACTGATCAGCACCTGTTTGCTGGCACTCACCAGCAGCACCTTTATCGCCGGCAGTGCACTTGCAGCGGAGGCGGCCGACTGCCAAAACGTGCGACTTGGCGTGGTCAACTGGACCGACGTCATGGCAACCAGCGCCATGACCCAAGTGTTGCTCGACGGCCTGGGCTACAAGACCAAGGAGACCAGCGCCTCGCAACAAATCATTTTTGCCGGTATCCGTGATCAGCGCCTGGACATGTTCCTTGGCTACTGGGATCCGCTGATGACTCAGACCATCACCCCGTTTGTGAAAGCCAACCAGGTCCGCGTGCTGCCTCAGCCGAGCCTTAAAGACGCCCGCGCCACGTTGGCAGTACCGACTTACCTGGCTGACAAAGGTTTGAAAACCTTCGCCGACATTGCCAAGTTCAAGAAAGAACTGGGCGGCAAAATCTACGGTATTGAACCGGGCTCAGGTGCCAACACCCAGATCAAAGAAATGATCGCAAAAAACCAGTTCGGCCTTGGGGACTTCCAGTTGGTTGAGTCAGGCGAAGCCGGGATGCTGTCGGCCGTGACCCGCGCCGTGAATCGCAACGAAGCCATCGTGTTTTTCGGTTGGGCGCCGCACCCAATGAACGTCAATCAGAAGATGACGTACCTCACCGGCAGCGACAACGCCCTTGGCCCGAACGAAGGCGAAGCCAAAGTCTGGACCGTTACTGCACCGGACTACGCCCAACGTTGCCCGAATGTCGACAAGCTGCTGACTAATCTGACGTTCACCGCCGAAGACGAGAGCCGGATGATGCAACCGCTTCTGGACCACAAAGACGCAACGGCGTCGGCCAAACAATGGCTCAAGGATCACCCGCAAGACCTGCAGCGCTGGCTCGCCGGGGTGAAAACGTTTGATGGCAAAGATGCCGCCGCCAACCTGCAACTCAGCACTAATCCATAATTTGACCTGGCCTGCATCACCAAGCCCAGCCGACACGAATCACCGAGCCCGCAGCCGCTTTTATGGCTGCGGATCGGGCAACAACATCCTCACTATATTTAAACCAGCCTGTAAGGAAATCTGAAATGAACCATGACGTCATCATCACCTGCGCACTCACCGGTGCTGGCGACACCACCGGGAGAAGCCACCTCGTCCCGATCACTCCGAAACAAATCGCTGCCGCTGCAGTTGAAGCCGCCAAGGCCGGCGCGACCGTGGTCCACTGTCATGTTCGTGATCCGGAAACCGGAAAATTCAGCCGCGACGTAGCGCTGTACCGCGAAGTGATGGAGCGCATTCGCGAAGCTGACATCGACATCATCGTCAATCTCACTGCGGGCATGGGCGGCGATCTGGAAATCGGTGCTGGCGAAAACCCGATGGAGTTTGGCCCTAATACTGATTTGATCGGCCCTCTGGCCCGTCTGGCACACGTTGAAGCGCTGTTGCCGGAAATCTGCACCCTCGATTGCGGCACCCTTAACTTCGGTGATGGCGACACCATTTACGTCTCTACCCCCGCCCAATTGCGCGCTGGCGCCAAACGTATCCAAGAGCTGGGCGTGAAAGCCGAGCTGGAAATTTTCGACACCGGTCACCTGTGGTTCGCCAAGCAGATGATCAAGGAAGGCTTGCTCGACGACCCTTTGTTCCAGCTGTGCCTGGGCATCCCATGGGGCGCGCCGGCCGACACCACCACCATGAAAGCCATGGTCGATAACCTTCCCGAAAACGCCGTGTGGGCGGGCTTCGGTATTGGCCGCATGCAAATGCCGATGGCGGCGCAAGCAGTGTTGCTCGGCGGCAACGTACGGGTCGGCCTGGAAGACAACATCTGGCTGGATCGCGGCGTATTGGCAAGCAATGGCGCGTTGGTCGAGCGCGCCTCGGAAATCCTTAGCCGCTTGGGCGCCCGCGTCATGACCCCCGCTGAAGGCCGCATCAAAATGGGCCTGACCAAGCGCGGCTGATCAAACTGCGATAACGACTCAGATCCACTGTGGGAGCGAATTCATTCGCGAAGAGGTCGGCACGTCCAACATCTTCAGTGCCGGACAAACCGATTCCCGAATGAATTCGGTCCCACAAATAATGCGCAGTTCCTTGTAGGACCGAATTCATTCGGGAAGTTTTCTCTGCATGAATTCGGTCCCACAGGGTGTTCACAATTTCGCCATACAGAATTCAGGAACTCACGATGACTTTTATCACTGACATCAAAACCTTTGCCGCTCTCGGCAGTGGCGTTATCGGCAGCGGCTGGGTTTCCCGTGCGTTGGCCCATGGCCTGGACGTTGTGGCGTGGGACCCGGCACCGGGCGCTGAAGTCGCGCTGCGTAAACGCGTGGCCAATGCCTGGCCCGCACTTGTACAAAACGGCCTGGCCCAAGGCGCCTCACAAGATCGCCTGCGCTTTGTCGCGACCATCGAAGAATGCGTACACGATGCAGATTTCATTCAGGAAAGCGCCCCTGAGCGCCTGGACCTGAAACTTGAACTGCACGCCAAGATCAGCGCAGCGGCCAAGCCCAACGCCCTGATTGGCTCCAGCACCTCCGGCCTGTTGCCGAGCGACTTCTACGAAGGCGCCACTCATCCAGAGCGCTGCGTCGTGGGTCACCCGTTCAACCCGGTTTACCTGCTGCCGCTGGTTGAAGTCGTCGGGGGCAAGAACACTGCTCCTGAAGCCGTGCAAGCCGCGATCACTGTTTATAAGTCGCTGGGCATGCGTCCGCTGCACGTGCGCAAGGAAGTACCCGGCTTCATCGCCGACCGTTTGCTTGAGGCGCTGTGGCGTGAAGCGTTGCACTTGGTGAATGACGGCGTCGCTACTACCGGCGAAATCGACGACGCCATCCGCTTTGGTGCCGGTCTACGCTGGTCGTTCATGGGCACGTTCCTGACCTACACCTTGGCAGGCGGCGATGCTGGCATGCGCCACTTCATGAACCAATTCGGCCCGGCGTTGAAACTGCCGTGGACCTATCTGCCAGCGCCGGAGCTGACCGACAAACTGATCGATGATGTGGTTGACGGCACCACCGAACAGCTCGGCGATCACAGCATCGCAGCCCTCGAACGCTACCGCGATGACTGCCTGATGGCCGTGCTAGAGGTAGTGAAAGCTACCAAAGCCAAACACGGAATGGCGTTCAGCGACTGACAACGATCAGCACCAGAAAATCGATCACTGTAGGAGCGCGCTTGCCCGCGATGGATCGCGAAGCGGTCCCAAATGCCCAGCGCAATTCTGACCGAATGAATGCGTTCGTTGGTTTGCGACTGCTACGGTCGAGCGCGACCCCGGGCCGATCGCGGGCAAGCGCGCTCCTACACTTGAATATGAGACCTCCATGCCAGCACTCACCACCTACAAAACCCCGATCCTCGCCGATTGGGTTGATTACAACGGGCATCTGCGTGATGCGTTTTATCTGTTGATCTTCAGTTACGCCACCGATGCCTTTATGGACCACTTGGGTCTGAACAGCGATAACCGCGAAGCCAGCGGCAATTCCTTATTCACCCTTGAATGCCATCTCAACTATTTGCATGAAGTGAAGCTGGGCGAAGAAGTCGAAGTGCACACGCAAATAGTCGGTCATGACCGCAAGCGCGTGCACCTCTACCACAGCCTGCACAAACCTGGCAGCGATGATGCCTTGGCCGCTAGCGAGCAGATGCTGTTGCACGTCGACTTGGCGGGCCCGCGTTCGGCACCTTTCAGCGAAGCAGTGCTGAATACTTTGCAGGCCTTGGCCAAAGAACAGAACGACCTGCCTAAGCCGGTCTGGATTGGCCGTGTGATCGCTCTTCCTGCCTGAGCCCCAACAACACAACACGAAAGGACATCGCCATTAACACTTCAGCCTTTGCCGACTTCCGCAGTTATCCGCTGATCAGTGCCCTGGTCGCCGTCCAGCCGTTAGTTGACCGGCTGCAGGTGCAATGGGCCGACGGCCGCTCCAGCCCGTTTCACCATCAGTGGTTGCGCGACAACTGCGCCTGTTCCGAATGTGTGTACGGAGTGACGCGGGAACAAGTGCTGGAGATTGTCGACATCCCCGCCGACGTGGTGCCAAACACCAGCTTCATTGACCCCAAAGGCTGCTTGTATGTGGATTGGCATGACGGCCACGAAAGCCGTTTCGATCCGGGTTGGCTGCGCGCCCATGCTTATGATGATGAATCGCGAGCTGAACGATTAGCGGCCAAACCACGCAGCCAACTGTGGAATGCCGAGCTATCGTTGCCCATCTTCGATTACCAATCGGTCATGGAGGACACGCCGACGCTGCTCAGGTGGCTGCTGGCCTTGCGTGATGTTGGGCTGACCCAGGTACGCGGCGTGCCCACCGAGCCCGATTCGCTGGTGCTTATTGCAAAGCGTATTTCGTTTATTCGCGAGAGTAACTTCGGCGTGCTGTTCAACGTGCGGTCAAAGGCCGATGCCGACAGCAACGCCTACACCGCGTTTAATTTGCCGTTGCACAGCGACCTGCCCACCCGCGAGTTGCAACCGGGGCTGCAATTTTTGCACTGCCTGGTGAATGACGCGAAGGGGGGCGAAAGCATATTTGTCGATGGTTTTGCCATTGCGGATGCATTGCGCGAGGAAGATCCCGAAGCGTTTCGCAACTTGTGTGAGATACCGGTGGAGTTTCGCAATAAAGACCGACACAGCGACTATCGCTGTCTGGCACCGATCATTGCCCTCGACTCATCGGGGCAAGTCAGTGAGATTCGCATGGCCAACTTCCTGCGCGGTCCCTTCGACGCGCCTGCCGCACAAATGCCCGCGCTGTATCGAGCTTATCGGCGCTTTATTGCCATGACCCGTGAAGAACGCTTTCGAGTGATTGCCCGATTGAATCCCGGCGAGATGTGGTGCTTCGACAATCGCCGCACCCTTCATGCACGTAATGCGTTTGATCCAACCACGGGTGCGCGGCACTTTCAGGGTTGCTACATCGACAGGGATGAGTTGTTGTCGCGGATATTGGTGTTGCAGCGGTAGCCGCCAAAATCTCTGTGGGACCGAATTCATTCGGGAATCGGTTTCACATTCGACGACATCTGCGTCTGGCACGACGCCTTCCCGAATAAATTCGGTCCCACAGGGTGAACTGCAGATCAGGGATTGGGGAGACCTTAAATTCAGCGCTAAAAAAAACCCGCATCGCTGCGGGTTTTTTAATCAACCAAGACTCAGTTGACCTGGGCTTTCAATTCACCAGCTGCGTAACGCAGGTACATTTTTTCCAGCGAAATTGGCTTGATTTTCGAGGCGTTGCCAGCGGTGCCGAACGCTTCGTAGCGGGCGATGCAGATGTCGCGCATAGCGACAACAGTGGCGCCGAAGAATTTACGTGGGTCAAATTCGCTTGGGTTGGTTGCCATCAAACGACGGATCGCGCCGGTGGAGGCCAGACGCAAGTCGGTGTCAATGTTGACCTTACGCACGCCGTACTTGATGCCTTCGACGATTTCTTCAACCGGTACGCCGTAAGTTTCTTTGATGTCGCCGCCGTATTCGTTGATGATCTTCAGCCACTCTTGTGGAACCGAAGACGAACCGTGCATCACCAAGTGAGTGTTCGGGATACGGGCGTGAATCGCTTTAATACGGTCGATCGCCAAGGTGTCGCCAGTAGGCGGCTTGGTGAACTTGTAAGCGCCGTGGCTGGTACCGATGGCGATGGCCAAGGCATCAACCTGAGTCTTTTTCACGAAGTCAGCCGCTTCCTCAGGGTCGGTCAGCAGTTGGCTATGATCAAGCACGCCTTCTGCGCCAACGCCGTCTTCTTCGCCAGCCATGCCGGTTTCCAGCGAACCCAGGCAGCCCAACTCGCCTTCAACCGAAACGCCACATGCGTGAGCCATGGCTACGGTTTGCTGGGTCACGCGTACGTTGTACTCGTAGTCCGCCGGTGTCTTGCCGTCTTCGGCCAAAGAACCGTCCATCATCACTGAGCTGAAGCCCAGTTGAATCGAACGCTGGCAAATATCCGGGCTGGTGCCGTGGTCCTGGTGCATAACCACCGGGATGTGCGGGAATTCTTCGATTGCGGCGAGGATCAAGTGACGCAGGAACGGAGCACCAGCGTACTTACGCGCACCGGCAGAAGCCTGAACGATCACCGGGGAATTGGTCTTGTCAGCCGCTTCCATAATGGCGCGCATCTGTTCCAGGTTGTTGACGTTGAAGGCGGGGACGCCGTAGCCAAACTCGGCTGCGTGGTCCAACATCTGGCGCATGCTGATAAGTGCCATTTTAAGTCTCTCTCCCGGTAGGTCGATAATCGTGCGAGCCTGCCCTATTGGCGGCTGCGGTTCAATTTTTGCGCATCTTACACGCTAAGCGCGTTTATTCGGTCCCGAAGTAACGGCTGCACTGACTAAAGAGCCTTGCAACCGCGACCGATCAAATCATTGGTGGCAACCCAGTAAACCAGGCCTTCATCACCCTTTATGTGAAACGCCAATACGCCATCGCTGTAAAGCTCACCAGAAGCACCCTGCTCAGGTTTTAGACGATAGACCTTGTCGCTGCCCAGCAGGCGAAGATCAACCTCACTTTTCGCGCTGTCGGCAAAATGCCAGAGCAACGCTGCCTTGCTGTCACACACCCAGTTGGTCCAGGTGTCGGGTTCCGGCTCTTTCATGTTCATGCTGGCGCAACCGCCAAGCACTGCAAATGTCGCGAGGGCGATTAAGCCTTTCATTACGTCTCCTGGTCGCCCCATGAAGCTTGGCAGGTGCCGGTCACTTCGGTCGATCAGGGGCAATTTTGATCCTGATTGCGATCATCGGTCGGATCACCCGTGGCTTGCGCCTCGACCCGCTGATCAGTTTGGGTAGTGGGTACATCTACCTGTGCGGGGACTAACACTTCAGACGCCCGGGAATGTGCGCCGGAACCGGCACAACCGGGCGCTACCATGCAGCGGGAGAGCGTGAGG
>NZ_JAMFRV010000348.1 GCF_026224925.1 Pseudomonas sp.
GTTCGCTTATCGGAGCAGCCATACCAAGTGGTGATCGTTCCGAAGAACGGCTAGCGTTCCCAGCCGGACCCAGTCCTTTCAGTACGCCGAATAAGCAGTCGTTTTACAGACTGCTCAGGGAACCGAGAGAAGTATGGGCGAGAAGCAGGATGGGTTCAGGCCATTTGTCGCTGATCGTTCAAAGAGACCGCTTCAGCCGGCAATTGTTCTATCACGCCATCTATGAAGTCGGCACTTAAGGTAATTACCTTCCGATACTGCAAATCTACGGTAATCATGTGATAACAGTTATCCAGCATCACTTTGGTGACCGGGCCACCTAAATGTTTCTCGCAATAATCGGCGTTCCAGCGACTGGTGATATCGTCTTCGATGGAATGCAGAATCAACGCGGGTGCCTTGACTGTGCGCATGCCTTTTTTGACCACGGCGACCAGACGATGCAGTTCGCGCACATTGACGCCGGACATGGTCAACAGCCCTGCATTGCTGCTTTCACCGGCTTTCATCTGACGTTCAACGATAGCCCGCAGACGTGCGTCTTTGATGCCGTACGGCGAGGTTTCGTTGAAGCGGCACAAGTGCACGCCAAACGGAATGGCCATCAACAATGGTGTCAGTACGGCCGCTTTCGGTATGTTCCAACCGTCGTAGCGCAAGGTGGTCGAGTACAGCATCAAGCCGGCGACTTGCCCCGGATGCTCGGCCGCCATGTGCATGGACAATACAGCGCCCATGGACAACCCGCCGACAATCACCTGTTCGTGCCGTTGGCGAATGCCGACAAAGGTTTTGCGTACGCTTTCGTACCAGTCTTTCCAGCCAGTGGCTTGCAGGTCGGCGTTGTCGCCGCAATGCCCGGCAAGCGTGGGCACGTAAACCGTGTACCCCCGCTTGGCCAGGCCTTGGGCCACCCGACGGAGTTCCGTCGGGGTGCCGGTCAGGCCGTGGATCAACAACACCGCGACCGGGCCACTGCCGAGAACGAAACTGGCGTCACCTTCGCCCATATCGATCTCTGGCAGGTTCACCGCTTCATTGCCCGATGCAGCAGGCGGTCGAGAAGGGCGATGCCCAGATCGATTTCTTCGTAGCTGATTTCCAGTGACGGCGCCAAGGTGATTACGTTTTTGTAGTAGCCGCCCACGTCGAGGATCAGGCCGAGTTTCTTGCCGTTGATTTCGATGTCGCCTTTCATGCCTTCATCAACCATAAAGTCGAGGGTGGCTTTGTCTGGCGTGAAACCGTCCGGACCGCAGATTTCTGCACGCAGTGCCAAGCCCAGGCCATCGACGTCGCCGATGATCGGGTAGCGCTTTTGCAGGTCTTGCAGGCCAGCCAGGAAGTACTTGCCCTTTTCCATGACCATCGCGCCGTAATCGACTTCGGAGGTCATTTTGAACATTTCCAGACCTACCGCCGTACCCAATGGGTTAGAGGCGAAGGTGGAGTGAGTCGATCCAGGTGGGAAGATCGTTGGGTTGATCAACTCTTCACGTGCCCAAATGCCGCCCAGTGGGTTGAGGCCGTTGGTCAATGCTTTACCGAAGACGATCACGTCTGGTTTGACGTCGAAGTGCTCGATGGACCACAGCTTGCCGGTGCGGTAGAAACCCATCTGGATTTCGTCGACAACCATCAAGATGCCGTGCTGATCCAGCACTTGCTTCAATTCTTTGTAGAAGTTCATTGGCGGAATAACGTAGCCGCCGGTGCCTTGGATCGGCTCGACGTAGAACGCTGCGTATTCGCACTGGTTGGTTTTAGGGTCCCAGACGCCGTTGTATTCGGTTTCGAACAGGCGGGCGAACTGCTGAACGCAGTAGCTGCCATATTCTTCTTTGGTCATGCCTTTCGGGCCACGGAAGTGGTACGGGAAAGGAACGAACTGCGCGCGCTCGCCGAAATGGCCGTAGCGGCGGCGGTAGCGGTAGCTCGACGTGATCGACGAAGCACCCAAGGTACGGCCGTGGTAGCCGCCTTCGAAGGCAAACATCAGGCTCTTGCCGTTGCTCGCGTTACGCACAACTTTCAAGGAGTCTTCGATGGACTGCGAACCGCCAACGTTGAAGTGAACGCGACCGTCCATGCCGAACTTCTTCTTGGCATCAACTGCGATCATTTCCGACAGTTCGATTTTGCCGCGGTGCAGGTATTGGCTGGCAATCTGCGGCATCGAATCGATCTGAGCCTTGAGGGCATTGTTCAGACGTGGGTTGGCGTAACCGAAGTTAACGGCCGAGTACCACATTTGCAGGTCGAGGTAAGCTTGGTCGCTGGTGTCGTAAACGTACGAACCTTCACAGCGGTTGAAGATCCGTGGCGGATCAATGTAGTGAACGGTGTCGCCGAAAGAGCAATATTTCGCTTCTTTTTCCAGAAGAATCTGGTCTTCAGCGGTAGCGATACGGATATCAGACATGGTGGAAGAGTTCCTGCTGTTCAAGAGGGAAGCTGTGTGCGCGGACCGGTTCGCGGTGAGGCAAGCGGGCGAGCAGGGCCGGTAAATCGGCAAAAGTGTCGAAGCGGGCATACGGGATGCCATTGCGTTCGCAATGTTCTGCCAGGCGATCCTTGGCGAATACGAAGTCGGCGGTTCCAGCGACGCACATATCGGATTGACCGTCGCCGATCACCAGTACGCGTTTGCCTTCAGGCGCGGATTTGCATTTGCAGTTGCCGGATGCAGCACGGCAGGCATCGCTGGAATACGGAAACTCTATGCGCCAGCCATCGGGACCGACCTGACGCAGGCGGTTGGCGATGATCGGCAGCAGCGGGGCATTGTTGCGCGACAGAATGCGGGCGATGCCCTGCTCAATGCCGTCGCTAACGATGTCTAGGGTGGCGCCGCGACCCGTGACTAATTCAACGAATTCCGGGAATGCCGGATCTATATCGATACTGTCGAAATAACCCAGAAGCTCGTTTGGCGTGGCTTTAACCATTGCCAATTGACGGCTCAAGCATTCTCGCGAGCCGATTTTGCCAGATAGCCATTCATCTTCGATGGCTTCCCAGCTTGGGTCAGCGAAACGCTCCAGGATGTTATCTATCGCGTCAGTCCGGGTGACGGTCCCATCGAAATCACACACGATATGCCAGTGCATCATCTGCAGGTGCCTACTATTAGTGAGAGCGCTCTTTGCGCTTGCACTGGGGTACAGCATAGACTGTGCCACTTGCCGATATAGACGCCGCAGCCCCGGCCTAGGGCGGGTTAAGCTTTGAGCGGGTATGTACGGCAGACAGTCAAGCTACAATTTTTGTAGCTTGCTACAAACAACATAAGTGCTTGCGTGATGGGTCTGGGTAGGGATTGATTCACGCATGTTCAAATAGTTCGAGATATTTTTAATGCGCTTACTCCAGCTTAACCGGTGCTTTCGCTCGGTATTCACTGGCTTCGCGGCCTTTGCCTGCGCTATTAGCTTCAGCGCGCAGGGCCACGCCGAAGCCATTACCGGCGACCTTGGTGCGGGTATTGGCTATAAAGCCAGCGACCCAACCGGTGTGCAGTACGACGCTAAACTGTTTCCCTACATCGATCTTGACTGGGGTGATGTGGGCTTGAGCTCCGATGACGGTCTGAACTGGAAGGCATTCAAGTCGCACGGTTGGAGTGTTGGCCCGTTTGCCAACTACGTACAGGGTCGCAACGCTAACGACTCGTTGCGCGGCTTGCGTGATGTGTCGGACATGGCCGAGCTCGGTGGTTTTGTGCAGTACAGCCCTGCTGATTTCTGGCGCGTGTTCGCCGAAATGGGCCGTGCTGTGGGTGGCA
>NZ_JAMFRV010000349.1 GCF_026224925.1 Pseudomonas sp.
AGTCCAGATGTTGCCGCCGACAGCAACTCCTTCTTAGCCGGTTTGCCCCCTTCGATTGCCTGATGGTCGGCGAACCAAAACTGCCAAGCCAGGTAGCAGAGATACAGTGCAGCGCCCCAGCGCACCAGTTGAAATAACGCGCTGAAGTGCTCGGCAACCATCGCCAGACCAAAGACTGCAAACGACAGGTAAGTCAGATCACCAAGGATCAGTCCGAACAGCAGGCAAAACCCCGACAACGCACCACCGCTGACGCTCCGAGCCACCAACGCTGCCATACCAGGGCCGGGAATCGCGGCGGCAATACCAAGCGCTACTGAATAGGAAAGTATTTCTGTCATGTCGAGCATGGGCGATCCTTAAGTAATTTATTATTTGAACGCGGATAATTAGCGGTTACTTGCTCAATCCTTATCTGTGGCCCACTACGTCAAATAGCGGTCAACTCACTTTATTTAACCCAACGAAGCACCCGACATTGATTGGCATAGCGGATAGAAGCGCGGTAATTCCAACGGCTGAAACCCTGAAACTGGAAAAAAGATTACACCTGCTGGACGGGAATATTATTTCTACTTTAATTGTCTGCACTACCAGAATAGGTAGAATCTGCCGCATGAACACAGGAAAGGGGAATTTATGACCGTTCAAGCGCTGAATCTCACCGATGTCAAAATTCTTACGGCTCTGCAACAAGATGGCAGGATTACTAACCAGACCCTGGCCGACCATATCGGCATGTCTGCCTCACCGTGCTGGCGTCGGGTCAGGCAGTTGGAGGAACATAGCTATATTCAGGGTTACAGGGCTGTGCTCGACCGACGCAAAATAGGCTTGGGGGTCATGGTCTTCATCCGCATTAACATCGACCGCCACAGCGAAGCCGAAGCAAAGAAATTCGAACAGGAAGTCATGCAACTGGAGGATGTGGTGGCGTGCTACAGCATCGGTGGCGACGCCGACTTTCTCGTGCAGGTGGTGGCACGTGATCTAGATTCTTTTGCTGATTTTGCTATGACCGTTGTCCGGCAGTTACCTGGCATCAAGGAAATGCAGAGCATGTTCGTGCTCAAGGAGATAAAGCCTTTCGTATCATTCCCGGTGAAACGCCCCCAAACGGATTGATGATACCTTTCAGGGGTAATAACTATTGCAGCTCAAACACATCCGCATCCAGATTTGCCGGAAACCGAGTGCGGTAGGCGGCTAAATCGGCGGCGTTGAGGCTGACGTGGAACACGCCATCGGCCTCGCCGGCACTCAACAAGGTTTCACCTTGAAAGTCTATAACCTGGCTATCGCCGGTGTAGGTGAAACCTTTGCCATCAACCCCTACCCGATTAACCGCAGCGACATAACACAGGTTTTCAATGGCCCGTGCCGGCAACAACCGATTCCAATGCAGACGCCGAGCGCCCGGCCAATTGGCGGTATACAGCAACAAATCGGTGTCTTGCGCGTCGCGACTCCAGACCGGAAAACGCAGGTCGTAGCAAATCAGTGGTCGAACTCGCCAGCCTTTCAATTCGAACTGAACCTGACGCTCACCCGGTGTGTAATGCTTGTGCTCGCCCGCCATGCGGAACAGATGGCGCTTGTCGTAATGCAGAACCTCGCCATCAGGCCTAGCCCACAGCAGGCGATTGCGATGGCTGCCGTCAGCAGCACAAATAATCACGCTGCCCGTCACCACGGCGTTAAGCTTTTTCGCCTGGGCCAACATCCACGTCTGCGTAGGACCCTGCTCCGGCTCTGCCTGGGCTTCGGAGTCCATGGTAAACCCGGTGGTGAACATCTCCGGCAGGATGACCAGATCAGCACCTGCTGCCTGATCAAGCAACAACTCAAAGTGGTCGAGGTTGGCTTGGCGGTTATGCCAGACCAAGGTGGTCTGGACCAATGCAATGTTAAGGTCGGGTAACTCTTAGATCGCGCATAGTTTTGTGGCTGCCTGACGCAGCGTCTCCTCGCGTTTGGCGAAGCACAAACGAATCAGCCGCTGGCCCTGCGGCGGGGACTGGTAGAACACCGAAACTGGAATGCTCGCGACCCCGTGCTCACGGGTCATCCACAGCGACATGTCGACGTCATTCAAGTCTGGGCGAATCTGCGAATAATCCACCAACTGAAAGTACGTACCGCCTACACGGTCGAACGTGAAGCGCGACGGTGCAAGCAAATCACAGAACAGGTCACGCTTGGCCTGATAGAACGCCGGCAGCTCCTCCACGTGCTCGGGACATTCAGCCATGAAGTCAGCCAAGGCGTATTGCAACGGCGTCACGCCACAAAAGCTGACGTACTGGTGAATCTTGCGCAACTCTGCAGTCAGTGCCGGCGGCGCGACCACATAGCCGGTCTTCCAACCGGTGACATGGTAGGTCTTGCCGAACGAGCTAACCACGAAGGCGCGCTGATACAGCTCTTCATGTGCCAGGATGCTGACGTGCTTCATACCGTCAAACACCAGGTGCTCGTACACTTCGTCGCTGACCAAATAGATATCGCGGTTGGCGATCAGCGCCGCCAGTTGATCAAGTTCAGCACGGCTGATTAACGCACCCGTCGGGTTGTGCGGGCTGTTGAGGATGATCATCCGGGTACGCGGGGTGATGGCGTCAGCGAGTTTCTGCCAATCAATGGAAAAGTCGCCATCACTCAGCTGCACATGCACGCAGCGGCCACCTGCCAGATCGACCGACGGCTCATAGCTGTCGTAACACGGGTCAAACACGATCACTTCATCGCCGGGATGAATCACCGTCTGAATCGCGCAAAAGATAGCTTGGGTTGCGCCGGGGGTGATGGTGACTTCAGTGTCAGGATCAACCTGGCGACCATAACTGCGGGCGATTTTCGCCGCGACTTGTTGGCGTAGGGCCGGCAAACCGGTCATCGGCGAATATTGGTTGTGGCCATCGGCAATGTGGCGACCCACGGCATCGCGCAATGATTGCGGGCCATCGAAGTCAGGAAACCCTTGCGACAGATTGATCGCACCTGTCTGGGTCGCGAGCTGTGACATGGTGGTGAAGATGGTGGTGCCGACGTTCGGCAGCTTACTGGTGATCATCGGCTATTACCTTGCTAGCCCCGGCTCTACGGGGCACGGGAGACAAGAAGGATAGCCCATACGACGCGCATAAAAAAAGGCGCCATTGGCGCCTTTCTTGAGAAACTCCGTTACACAATCAGCGCTTATCTTTGCGCTTTTTGTCGGCTTTCTTGTGGTGCGACATCATTCGACGCTTCTTATTGACCTGACGGTCTGTGAGCGTGTTCTTGTTGCCTTCGTACGGGTTCTCGCCACCCTTGAACTCGATCCGGATTGGCGTACCGACCAGCTTCAACACACGGCGGTAGGTGTTTTCCAAATAACGGACATAAGACTTGGGTACTTTCTCAACCTGGTTACCGTGGATCACGATCAACGGCGGGTTGGCACCACCCAAGTGCGCATAGCGCAGTTTGATGCGGCGGCTGCCAACCATCGGCGGAGCATGCTCGCTGACTGCGTCTTCAAGGATCTGGGTCAGACGATTGGTCGGCCAGCGGGTAACCGCAGACATGAATGAGTTCTGCACCGACTGGTACAGGTTACCCACGCCAGTACCGTGCAGGGCGGAGATGAAGTGAATGTCAGCGAAGTCGACGAAGAACAACCGACGTTGCAGCTCAACCTTCACATAGTCGCGCTCGCTCGGCGTCATGCCGTCCCACTTGTTCAGCGCGATAACCAGTGCACGACCTGATTCAAGCACGAAACCCAGCAGGTTGAGGTCGTGATCGACCACGCCTTCACGGGAGTCCATCACAAAAATTACGACGTTGGAGTCTTTGATCGCTTGCAGGGTTTTTACCACCGAGAATTTTTCAACTTCCTCGTGGACCTTGCCGCGCTTGCGCACACCAGCGGTGTCGATCAGCGTGTACTTTTCGTCGCCGCGCTGGAACGGGATGTAGATGCTGTCCCGGGTGGTGCCAGGCTCGTCATAAACGATAACCCGGTCTTCACCGAGCATGCGGTTGACCAGCGTCGATTTGCCGACGTTAGGACGACCGATGATTGCGATCTTGATCCCGTCTTTTTCGCTCGGGCCTGGGATGCGCTTGGCTTCCTGACCTTCTTCGACGTGTTCTTCGTCGATTTCTTCTTCAGGGTCTTTCGGGAAGTCGCCCAAGGCGATTTCCAGCATCTGGGTGATACCACGACCGTGTGCGCCGGCAACCGGGATTGCGTCGCCCATACCCAACGGGCTGAATTCTGCGCGGGCCATTTCCGGGTCGATGTTGTCGACCTTGTTGGCAACAACGTATGAACGCTTGCCACGCTTGCGCAAGTGTTCGCCAATCATCTGGTCAGCGGCGGTGAAACCGGCACGGGCGTCTACCAGGAACAACACAACATCGGCTTCTTCGATGGCCAGCAGCGACTGCTCGGCCATCTTTTCGTCCATGCCGTGCTCATCACCAGAGATACCGCCGGTGTCGACCAGAATGTAGGAGCGCCCTTGCCACTTTGCCTCACCGTATTGGCGATCACGGGTCAGACCGGACAGATCGCCGACAATAGCGTCGCGAGTCCTGGTCAGGCGGTTGAATAAGGTGGACTTGCCGACGTTCGG
>NZ_JAMFRV010000350.1 GCF_026224925.1 Pseudomonas sp.
GATGTGCAGATGCCTGGCATGGACGGGCGCCAAGCCACGGAAGCGATTCGCGCCTGGGAAGTCGAGCGCCAGAGCACCTCGCTGCCGATTGTTGCCCTCACCGCCCACGCCATGGCCAACGAAAAGCGTGCATTGTTACAGAGCGGCATGGACGATTACCTGACCAAGCCCATCAGCGAGCGGCAACTGGCGCAGGTGGTGCTCAAATGGACCGGCCTGGCACTGCGTAATCAGGCGCCGGAACGGCCAAACGAAAATGCACGCAACGGTATCGACCTGCACGTGCTGGATCACGAGGAAGGTTTGCGCCTGGCTGCAGGCAAGGCGGATTTGGCGGCAGACATGCTAGCGATGCTGCTGGCGTCGCTGGACACCGACCGAGAAGCTATCCGTAGCGCCCGGGAAGCCAACGACAAATCCGCCTTGATCGAACGCGTGCATCGCTTGCACGGCGCGACGCGTTATTGCGGCGTACCTCAGCTGCGCGCAGCGTGCCAGCGCAGTGAAACCCTGCTGAAAAAGGATGCCGCGGAAGCCGAAGCCGCCCTGGACGAGCTGGCCATGGCGATCAACCGCCTGGCCATTGAGGCTCGGGTGAGTGCTTGATCTGAGGCAATAGCAACCGACCTGGATCGTTTAGAGTAGAAGCACGCGTGGTTAATCTGGAACTCCGCGCAGCTCCCTTCCCGAATGAATTCGGTCCCACAGGGTGATCGCCCATTACCTGTGGGACCGAATTCATTCGGGAAGCTTTGTAGCCTATGAGGTTTTAGATGCGAACGCTCGTCTTCAGCAGCCAAACCTACGACCGCGATAGCTTCCTCGCTGCCGCCTTACCCAGCGGCGTTGATCTGCATTTCCAGCCTGCCCGTCTGAACCTGGAAACCGTCGCGCTGGCGCACAGCTATCCGGTGGTGTGCGCGTTCATCAATGACGACCTCAGCGCCCCGGTACTGGAGCAATTGGCCGCTGGCGGCACACGTCTTATCGCCCTGCGCTCTGCGGGTTATAACCATGTGGATTTGCCCACCGCGCAACACCTTGGCCTCAGCGTGGTGCGCGTGCCCGCCTATTCCCCACACGCGGTGGCTGAGCATGCCGTGGCGCTGATTCTAGCGTTGAACCGGCACCTGCACCGCGCCTACAACCGCACACGTGATGGCGACTTCAGCCTGCATGGGCTGACCGGTTTCGACCTAGTGGGTAAAACCGTCGGCATCGTTGGCACCGGGCAAATCGGCGCCACCTTCGCGCGGATCATGGCGGGATTTGGCTGCACCTTGCTCGCTTATGACCCTTACCCCAACCCGGCCGTCGAAGCCCTCGGCGCGCGCTACCTGAGTCTGCCGGAGCTATTGGCCCAGGCGCAGATCATCAGTCTGCACTGCCCGCTGACCGCCGAGAGCAAGCACCTGATTAACAGTGGCTCGTTGGCGCAGATGCTGCCTGGTGCAATGTTAATCAACACTGGGCGCGGCGCTTTGGTCGATACCCCGGCCTTGATCGAGGCGCTGAAAAGCGGGCAACTCGGTTATCTCGGGCTGGACGTGTATGAAGAAGAGGCGCAACTGTTCTTTGAAGATCGCTCTGATCTACCGCTGCAAGACGACGTGCTGGCGCGCTTGCTGACCTTTCCCAACGTGATCATTACGGCGCATCAGGCCTTTCTGACCCGTGAGGCATTGGGTGCGATTGCTCAGACCACGCTGGATAACATCGCCCACTGGGCGCAAGGCTCACCACAGAATCTGGTGCAGGGCTAAAAACTGGTAGGATGCGCGCAGATTTGGAGGACCCAATGGTCGAACACGATTTCCGCTACAGCCTGCTTAACCCACAACACACCTTGACCGAAGTCCGCGCGCTGGCGCCCGGACGCTATCAAGTCACCGGCAACGGCGGCTCGATTCACGCCGATGATGTGCTGCTGGTCACCTTAAAAGGCAGCAAGGACTTGTCCATGCGCCTGACCGTCGAAAAAGTCCGACACTTGATCAACCCTCGCGGCCAATGGGTTGCGGTGGCGCAAGGACCTGCGTTCGGGGAGCTGGCGATTCACCAGTGGCAGGTCAACTGCAACGGTTGCCAGACTGAGCTCAAGTTTGAGTTCGCGGTCGACGCCAAGCTAGGCACCAAGGCGCAAAAGCCTGCGGCTGCCGCTCGCATCGCCGAGCTGGGCTGGAAAACCGAAGGTGACAAGCACTTCTGCCGTAAATGCCAGGAGCCAGCCGCATGAGACGAGCCGTCCTGCTGGGTCTGCTCGGCAGCACGCTGCTGGGCTGCGCCGCTGAGCCGCCGCAGGTGCAGCACGATCAGAGCTACTTGCTGGAGTGGATTGGCGAACGTCCGCTGGTGGACCGCAGCCACTTGACCATGACGCTGGGTGAAGACGGTCGCGCCTATGGCAACGCCGGCTGCAATCATTGGTTCGCACCGTATGCGCAAGAAGGCGAGAAGTTTCACTTCGGTATAGTCGGCAGCACCCGCAGGGTGTGCTCACCGGCACTGATGGAGCAAGAACAACGCTTTCTTGATGCCTTGACCAAAGTCCAACGCTGGGACATCTCCCCTATTGAACAACTGCGCCTGTGGCCAGAACAAGGCAAACCGCTACGGTTCTGGTTGGAAGACAGCTGATTCAGCGAAGTCTGGCCTGACGCCTTCCCGAATGAATTCGCGAAGGCCGTTACGTGGTCTATCTGATGGACCCTTAACCCTCACCGCGCAACACCGCCAACCGCTGGCTAACGCCCGCAGCCGTCTGCTCACCCAATAATGTTTCGCGCACTTTGCCCTTGTCATCGATGATGTAGGTCACCGGCAACGCGTCACTGTGCGGCAAGTCATAATGGTCAGCCGGGTCTTGCGCTAACACGGTGAAGCCAATCCCCAGTGCAGCGCTGGCCGACTTCAAATCGTCGCCTTGCAAGCCGTCAAAGTTGACCCCGAAAACGCTCACTTGTTTGTCTTTGAGCTCCTTGGCCAAGGCATTCAGCTCCGGGATCTCGGTACGGCATGGACCGCACCACTCCGCCCAGTAATTGATGACCAGCCAATGCTTGTCGACCTGCTCACTGGCGACCTTGTGCCCGTTTTGATCAAGGCCCAAATCCGCGCCACATCCGCCAAGCAACAAACTGCCGAGAAGCGTCACTACCGCTGCCAATCGCCTTGCCATGTGGCATTCCTTCATCGAGATATTCACGTTAACTGCGACCAATCACCGCCCCGGCAGCCTGCAAGGTTCAGGAGCGCGCTTCACGTATGTAGAATAGCCGCCACCTTACGCAAGATGCGACCCGCAAATGACCGACATGACGCTTTATCACAACCCGCGCTGCTCGAAATCTCGCGGGGCGCTGGAATTGCTCGAAGCACGCGGCCTCACGCCGACCATCATCCGCTACCTGGAGACCCCACCTGACGCCACGCAGTTGCGCGCTCTGCTGGGCAAGCTGGGGCTCAATGCCCGGCAATTACTGCGTACCGGCGAAGACGACTATAAAACCCTCAACCTGGCCGATTCCAGCCTGACCGACGAGCAACTGATCGCCGCCATGGCAGGCCACCCAAAGTTGATCGAGCGACCGATTCTGGTGGTCGGCGATAAAGCCATCATCGGTCGACCGCCAGAACGCGTGCTGGAGATTCTCTCTTGAGCGCGCCGTATATTCTGGTTTTGTATTACAGCCGCAATGGCTCGACCAGCGAAATGGCCCGGCAGATTGCGCGCGGCATCGAACTCGGCGGCATGGAAGCCCGACTGCGCACCGTACCGGCGATTTCTTCGGAGATCGAAGCGGTCGCACCGAGCATTCCAGAGGCCGGCGCCTTGTATGCAAGCCTAGACGACCTGAAGAACTGTTCCGGTCTGGCATTGGGCAGTCCGACGCGCTTTGGCAACATGGCTGCACCGCTTAAATACTTTCTCGATAACACCAGCACGTTGTGGCTGACCGGCGCGTTGGTGGGTAAACCGGCTAGCGTGTTTACTTCCACTGCCAGCCTGCACGGCGGTCAGGAAACGACCCTGATGTCCATGCTGTTGCCGCTGTTGCACCACGGCATGCTCGTCGCGGGCTTGCCTTACAGCGAAGCTGCGCTGCTGGAAACCAGCGGCGGCGGCACACCGTATGGCGCCAGTCACCATGCGGGGGCAGACGGCAAACGCAAACTCGACCAACACGAAATCATCTTGTGCCGTGCCTTGGGCCAACGCCTGGCCAAAACCGCAGTACTGCTGGAGACGCCCCGTGGCTAAAGCGCCAAAAGTCTTGCCAGCGCTGGAGTGGCTGGAGCCA
>NZ_JAMFRV010000351.1 GCF_026224925.1 Pseudomonas sp.
AACCACCGCCTGCGGCGGAACCTAGAAGCTGAATGTGCATTTATGCTCCATGAATAAAATACGCTCCATGAATAAAAACGCCCCGGCGAACCGAGGCGTTGTACTGCGTCAGAATCAACGGCTTGCGAAGTACATGGTGACTTCAAAACCGATACGCAGATCAGTGTAAGCAGGTTTAGTCCACGACATAGGAGACTCCTTCCAGGTAAGTACAGCGGTTGATTACCCACTTTAGTCCATCGGCTGGCGAAGACGTTCAGAAGGTTAGGTAGCTATCTTACTTAAAGCAGGTGCGGTGTGTGCTGCAATTTCCGAGAAAGGCCGTTACTGATTGGGTAATGATTATGTCGCCTCATGGTCTGAAAGCGTTGAATTAGAGCGGTTGCTGAGAAAAATAAAACCGCCGGTCGCCTTGTTCAACTGATCAGCGGCACTGAGTAAATGACGCCTTTCCAGCTGCAGCAGCGCGGTTTTTAGCTGGTCTGGGTAATGCTCGTCATGTCCGCCAAGATGCGCCTGCCAGAGCCATTCGCACAATGGCAGCGGGTCCATGGCAGCGACGTCGAGCTGCGCGGCCAGTGCTCGTTGCTGAATCGATACATCAACTGCCTCGATCAGCGTTGGCATGCGTTCAATGAACGCTTGCAGGTGACTGGCGATTTCTTCTGCTGACGCACTGGGTGATTGCACGCCAAACAGCCAGCCTGGTTGCCCGGCTATGTGTCGGAACCCGCTGAATACCGCGTAGCCCAATTGCAATTCCACCCGCAGCCTTTGGTAGAAAGGTGATTGACCGAGGTGCGCCAAGAGTCGCCACGCGGCTTCGTCGTCCACGCTGTGGCTCGGCGTTGGGCAGAATAAAAGCACCGCGCTTTCCGAGGCGTCCGTCGAATCGGTAATCCAGCGTTTGCCAGGCTTGGGGTCAACGGCTTTTAGCGGTTGCTCATCGGCGCTACCGGGGACTTTTTGCAGTGCAGCGTTCAGCGCAGCGTTTGTTTGCGTGGAAATACCGACGGTGAACGTAGTCCACTTCGCAGTGGCCCACAGTGCTTGCAAATCATTGTCATGGTTGTCGACAGGCCTAGCCGTACTCAAACAGTAATCTGGCAGGTGCTTGAGCAACTGACGGATTGGAATTAATGGGGAGTCGATAGGGCTTTCGCCCAAGCGCGCCAAGGTTTTAGCGTCGGGTGCTGTCAGCACACGCAGGGCATGTTCGACGATGATCGGCATCGGTGCGCAGATGCCGCTGAGCCTGAGCTGCCAAAAGGCGCCGTACTGGCTGAGCGCGAGATTGACGCCAGCGTGCTGCGCCGCGTTGGCCAGACTGTGCAAGCTGTCATTGAGCATCCGCCACAACGCGGGGTGGGCAGAGGTCAATCGCCATCGCAGAAAAACCGCACCTTCTCTGGAGTCATCAACGGCAGGCTGTAGAAATGGATTGGGTGCAGGCAGGCGCCAGGCGATGTGTTGAGTGCTCAAGTTATCCACAGGCTGCGGATGAAGCAGGCGTCCGGGGTCTAACTGTGAGAGCAGGGCATTCAAGGCCGCTTTCGATACATCCGGCAGAATATTGAAAGATCGAGCCGTCTCCAACGCACCGCCAACCGCCATTCGCCGGGCTTGTAGTCGTTGGTACTCCTGATGCAGGTTCGGGCTGCTACTGTGCGATTTGAAAAATATTAGCCAGTCGAAAAACAATGCCGTGACTGTCCCGCGTTGATCGGTGCCGTCGACAGTCAGAGCGAACTCGATGTTCAGTAATAACTGGTGATCAAATTGATACAGCGGCTCGCACTTGATCGCGTCGATCAGACCACGTTCGCGCAGCTCGAATATCAATCCGCCGGGTTGTTCATCCGTTAGCCAGGTCTGAAAAAATCCCAGTGCTTCTGGATCGGCGTCAGGCAAATGTTCGCACGCGAAAATCAGATGCAGCCGACGGGGATCGGTGACCGGTTGCGCGCCGGATGTTTCGCCCAACAGCGGCGGTGGAGGGACCTGCGGGCACCTTTCCCCGTGGGTGAAGGTGCCGCCATAGGTTATGGCTAAAGCTCGCAGGTCATCTAACGACTGGGGACCCGCAAGACTCAATGTCATCTGCTCGGCCTGGTAAAAGCGTCGGTAAAACTCCTGCAATGCTTGCTGAAAAGCCTGACGGGGAACGGGGAGGCTGTAACGATTGCCCGCATGGAATGCACGCAGCGGGTGATGGGCTGACAGAGGTTGCAGCAAGGTCACTTGATAACGCGCCTCGGCATCATGCGACCAGGCGACAAACTCCGCGTGCAGCACCTCGCGTTCGCGTCGTTGGTCCGCCAACGCCATGCGCGGGCGGGTGAGCATCTCGCACAGGCGCTCTAGCCCTTGAGCGAATACCGACTGCGGCAGCTCGAAAAAAAAGTCCGTGGTGCGCTCACGTGTACTGGCGTTTACCTGCCCGCCGTGGCGCTGGACGAAGGCCATCAGGTTGTCTTCAGCAGGGAATCGATCAGTACCCAGAAAAAACAAATGCTCTAGAAAGTGCGCCAACCCTGGCCATGTCGCCGGTACATCGTGGCTGCCAGCAGTGACGCGCAATGCTGCTGCACAACGCTTCAATCGCGGGGCATGACGAAGCACTACCCGCAACCCGTTGGGCAAAGTCAGCTGTTCGACATTGGGGGTGTTTAGCGCAGGCATTCAGGCTTCCAGCGTTTCAGCGAGGGAAGCCAATATGCTAGCGGAAATGCTTAGGGGGAACCCTGAAAAAGCGCCAATTGGGTAACACTGTTGCGTTGTCGAACCTGTGAATGGCGGTTTTATATTCCATGAGGAATCGAGGCCCCTGTGGGAGTTGGCTTGCCGACGAACGCGCCAGTGCAGTAAGCACAGGTTTGCGGCCTGAAATGAAAGATCAATCCACATACTCCACATACCGCGCCATCAAGTTTGGACGCTGGAACGTGTCGATTTCGTCTATGCGGGTTCGCAATACCCGCAGGCAGTGTTTGTAATCTTTGTCGTCCATGTCGATCCACAGCCGAGGGTTGCGGTTTACCTTGCGGTCGAAGTCGGCAGTGACGGGGTCCAGATGGCGAAATTCTTCGTAGCGTGGTAAGTCGGGTAGCGGGCGGCTGGTGTCCATGTAATTTTGAATAAAGTCCCACAGCGCGCACAGCAACTCGCCTTCGCCGGGCGGCATGATCGGGCGGAAATTGATGACGATGTCGCGATAACGGTGGGCAAGGTACAGCACGTTGACCGGCAAACCCTGACGGTCTGGAGTGGTTGAGATATAGGCGTCGAACTCGTAGAACGGCGCGGTGACTTCGCCGATGGTGCCGTTTTTTTTGTATTCACCGTTGTTTTTGTAATCGAAAACGGTGACGAGACCGGTACGGCGGTTGAGTTCCCAGATCGGGCCTCGGGAGGGTTTGACCCAGAGGCTTGGGAGGTAGCGGAGGACGAGTGATCCGATGGCCCAGCAGGCGATTGGAACGCCTGAATACCACACAAAAAAGCTCCTAAAGCTTTCTTGAGTTATTTCTATCCATGTTTCTTCAAGTTTGGCTACAGCCACAGTGAGAGTAAAAATACCTGGGAGCAAACCGAGAAGGAAAAACCACTTTCCAAACATGTGCATGTAAATCCAGAAGTGCGAACGCTTGGACCACAGTGAAAACCTGAAACGTTCGTGGTCTTCCTTCCCATGAAAGTCCACGTGTTCATAAGGGGCAGGTATATACGTGCCCAGCGCCTTTTTTGCTTCTCGTTCTTTATTCCACGTCTCTTGGAGGCGTAGGCTGCTGGGTTCTCGCTCATGCAAAAAGTCTTCCGGCGCGACTTCTTGAGTCATTCCCCAAGGCAGGCGCATTTTGGTGAAACTACGTGTCCAGGACCGCCCTGCCGATGGCTGTTGTTTGGGGATGCTGTCGGATCGATACGCGGTGGTTGAGTAGTAAGACGCTTGCTCGATACTCATGAGCGGACAGGCGCTTTGTGGGTGGTCTCGTCGGCCCAGAATAATTGGTCGACCGCCAGAAAGTTCGCTTTGGCATAGGTGGGGCCGAAGGTTGTAGGGTCCTTGGGTGGTGGCGCGGGAAACACCCAAAGTGTGGTGCCATCGTTGATTGTTACTTGGGCACGGACCCGGTACCCGCTACGAAAAGCCGCAACGCTGCTATTGCGGGGGTGATTAACCTCAGGTCTGTGGCAGGTTTTGACAAATAGCTCCATCGCATCGGATTTCATTCGATAAGCTTCCGGGGCATCCACTCGCCTCAGTGCTTTCACTTCGGAGTTAACGCCGGTCCAGATGTCGTAGAGCACCCAGAGTTTTTCCTGGACCACTTCGGCATGGATGCCGCTTACACCAAAGTCGTTCATCAAGCCGGGGACATTGCTTTCAATGCGGATAATCGTCTCTGACTTGCGCACATAAAAAGGCGTTGTTTCCCAATGGTTGATCTTGGCGTCAAACTCATACTCGGGATTTGGAATGATCGCGATACGGATGTCGGCGAGCATCCCTACCAAACGGTACAAGGCCTGTTTTGGGTCCTGTAGGTGCGCAACTGCGTTATCGGGTTCAGCAAACGGACCTAAGAGAAGCCAATCTTCCATGGGTTGTTTGGTCAGCCAAGCGGTGACCGCTATGCCCGAGCCAAGCAATATCAACGTGACCCAGGCCACCGGGCCGAGGCCCAGGAAGGTGGCGCCACCACCGACCATCAGCGAGCCAACAGCACCAACGATGCCGCTGGCAGCCATGAGCAAATGCCCCCACATGACGTTATCGCCTACTTGATAGGCGTCCCATGCGTCTGAGAGGTTAATAGTAGCGAAGATCAATCCGGCAGCAACTTGTCCGATCACGCGAGTTGTGATTTTTTCCACAAAGCGAGTACTGAGAGAGCCAAGAATATGTTTGGTAGTTGCGTGTGGGATTGTAAACACGGTTTTTCGGCCTGCGGCCCATACGGATTGGCTGCCCGCTAGTTTCACGGTCAAAAACTCTAGTGCGATGACTAAGTCGATTCCAGCGCCAGCGCTCCCTGAAAATGCTCTGCCGTAACCTTTTTCCCTAATGCTCTGATTGAATGCATCCAACTCATTCCTCACATTCCACATCTCCAACATCACCACCGCCCCCGCAAACGGCGCCGACCCCAACACCCGATACACATGCCCCTTCTTCAACGATTCACTGGCCCCGACCGCACTTTCCAACGCACTGGTCTTGGCCTTTTTCGCCGCATCCTGCTCGGCCAAACTCTGCTGCCACGCGGCATCGGTTCGCTTGTTCGCAAGGTCGATCAGTTTTGCTGTTTGGTGCCCACGGGGCATGGCGACTACACGGGTGTCAGCCGATATTTCAAGGCGGCTTCGATGCGTTGGTTCGCTCTGAAAGCTAAGCCCCGTAGCAGAGCGATATTCTCCGTGAAAGTTTTTTGCTTGCCCCGATTCTGCTGGCAGGCCGCTGAGCCCAAACACGTGATAATCCTTGGCCAGCGCATCCGCGTGACGGATGAACACAGCGTCGCCGAACGCTGCCGGGAGCATGCCTCGTACTTGCGCGATTGCACGTTGTTGCAGACGCAGATTCAGCACATTGACGGTACGGACCGCGACCGGGGCCTTACTATTATTCGCGGCTAGCACTGCGCGCTCCGCAGCCTCGACCGCGCCATGCAGATTTTCAAACACACTGACGAAGCTGTTGGCGGCGGCTTTGAGAACGGCGGTCAGATTAGTATTGAGGCTGCCGCTGGTTACCAAGCTAGCAAGCAGTTGCGCGTCGAGGGACTTTAAAAGCGTTTCGTGGGGAACATCGTTACTGCCGACTTTAGCCAGTTCGGTTTCACGAAAGTGTCCAGAGCCCAGATTGGGTTGGACAACCGAAGGCTGCACATAAGGCGTGTCGAGGTCGTGCAGTGCCAGGTCCGGCCAGAGCATCCTGTGCAGCAGGTGTTGTTCGCCGTTAGCAATCTCACTGATCAGCCGCTGTCCGACGCTGCATTTGAGATGGTACGAGCTGACCCCAGCCACTGCATCGCCAATTTCACCGTTGACCGCCAACGGGTCCATTTGCGCAGGCAAGATGGCCAGGCTGGTAAATATCTGACTGACCGAGTGCAGCGCGGCGGCGTATTCGAAGCCGTCCTGACTGAGGTGGTCGGCCAGAGTGTGTTGCGTCTCGGGCTGTTTCAGCCAGTCGGTGAGCAGCGACTGGGTCATGTCCAGCGCGCTCCAGAGCTGCAGGCGCTCGCTGCTGGCAGTGAAGCGGTTGAGGTCGAGCCGGCCCTGTAGCTTGAGCGTATCGAGCTTTTGATGCATCGGGTTCGGGCCGCCGCTGATCTCTCGCGGCACGATCAATTGTTGTACCAGCAAGGCGCTGGCGTGGTGCGCGTAGCGGCTGGCGCGGGCCGCGCACAGTTGCAACAGATGTTGCTGGTCATGTAGCCGGGTGCGCAGGTGACGCTGGCGGTAATACGGGTCCTCCAACAGCACACCAAACAGCTCACGTTGTCGGGCTGACTCCAGCACATCCGGGAGGGTTGGTTGCTCGGCCCACAATTCATGGGCCAGCGGACTGGCCACGGTACACGCCAGCTCCAGCCAATGGGCCCATGCGCCGGTCTCTACCTGCGTCGGTTGATATTCCACAGCGCCGCGTTCGCAGGCAGTGAAATGTTGATGCGCCTTGCTCAGGGCGACGGCCGGAAACTGCCCGCTCAAATCGCACAGGTAGCGTGCCGGCTGATCCAGCAGCCATTCAAACCCCGGTTGTCGGGCTCGCTGAGGGGCCACGACGCTGACCGGAAAAGCATGTCGGGTCAGGTTGAGCCATGCCACCTGCGCCATGCCCGCTTCGGATTGCCGGGTAGGCGCGTGTATATCAAAACCGCTAAACGCTTCCAGCATCGCTGCGCCGTCGGGTTTGCCCTTGAACACCGTCTTAAACTTGGCCCGTGAACTGCGCAGATCCGGGCTTTGGCAGCGCTGCGTACGCAGGTCTGAATCTTGTTCCAGATGGCGCAAACGTGGTGCGCTAAGTTGCACCTCGCTAAAACACAGCTGCGGCGAAATTTGCTGATTGTTCCAGTTGGACGGCAGCCAGATGTCCTCTAACGCCTGTCCCGTAGCCAGCCGTGGGCGGGGTTCGATCACATCGCCCATGCGGTATTCATTGAAATCGACGTCGTGGTAGGTGGTCTGTTCTCCCTCGACCCTTACTTCCAGCTCACGCCACACTCGACCATCGAGGAATACATAAATAAACCCCGCGCGACACATGACTGGCGTGCCTTTGTCGTGGGAGCTGTTAACGCCGGGTAGTGCGACAAAGGGCACGACTGGGACTATTTGATTCCATTGGCCATCGAATTCACGAATAGTGATCTTGACCGATGGAAGCGGCACGCGGATTGGCGGGCCTTCGATACTGGCGATCTCCAGCCACAGACGGTGTTTGAATGTATCGGACCAACTCCACACATGCAGGGCGCTGGGAATTAAAGACTCGCCCGTTAGGCGCTCGGGACGATCCGAGTCAGTCAGGGCATCTAGACGGCGGAGGCTGTCGTGTTCATAAAACGCTAGCCGCTGAGTGGTGGGATGGCTATTGCCAGTGACCTGCACGATCAGCTTGTTTATTTCGCAACAAGGCACGGTGCTCAGTTCGGGTAGTGTCATGTCAGGATTCCCATCCGGGCGGCTTTTATAGAACCCGCGACTATGGATGGATCTTGAAAAGTACTATGTCGGCAGAGGGCGAAACGAGTCGTAGGACTTTTCTGGAGTTAAGAAATTGCTCTACAGAACCACCGGAATGAATGAACCCTGTATGACCTGGTTCAGTCACCACCGTGTGACGGCCTTCGCAGGTTCGCGAAGAGAGTGGCGCGGTATATCTGAATCACCGCAGTGAATCCATCGTGAACAAGTTCCCTCCCACGGGATCTTCAATCGACTTGAAAAAGCGCGTTCACCGCCCAGCCACCGCCATCCCTCCACCCTCGGTCGACTAGGACAATCAGCCGCGACTTAGCCCGCCATATAGCCCTGGGCGCCGGTCTTTGAAGTAGCTGTTGATGGCGCGCGAGTCGTCCATTAATTGCCTATCCAGCATGCCGATAATTAACAACTCTTCATCTGCCGCCTCGGCAATTCGGCTGCCATCCGGTGCCGCAATGCTGCTCAGCCCGCAGTACTCGATATCACCTTCGCTGCCGCAGTAATTGGCGTACGCCACGTAGCATTGGTTTTCAAACGCTCGGGCGCGGATGGTGACCTCTGCGACAAAGTCATACGGCTTCATATTGGCGGTCGGTACTAAAATCACATCAGCACCGGCCAACGCCAGCCGCCGGGTGTTTTCCGGGAACTCCACGTCGTAGCAGATCAATAGCCCGAGACGCCAACCGTTTAATTCGACCACCGGAAACTCATCACCGCCCACGGCAAACATCGACTTATCGAGATCACCGTACAGATGGGTCTTACGGTAATGACAGAGGCTTCGCCCTTGCGCGTCGATCAATTGCACCGCGTTGTAAATCTGCCCGTCGCTGGAGCGTTCGGGGTAACCGTACAAAATCGCGATGCCCGCCGTTTGGGCGAGCGCCGCAATCTGCTTGGCAGCCTCTCCGTCACGCGCTTCGGCCAACGATGATGCAGCCTCGGCGCCAATGTTGTACCCGGTCAAAAACATCTCTGGGCACACCAGTACATCTGCACCTTGTTCCGCTGCTTTCGATGCTTGCAGCGCCAGGCGTTTGAGATTGCCGCTGACATCCAGCGGCAGCGGCGGGCATTGGTACAAGGCGATACGCATGATGGTGGTCCTCAGTCAGCCAGCGCGATAGGGCCGATGTCGTTGAATACATCGCCTGGGCCTGGGTTCTCCGGATGAGTGCTGCCGCCGAAGTGATTCATGATGCCCCACACCGCATTCAACGACGTCTGTACT
>NZ_JAMFRV010000352.1 GCF_026224925.1 Pseudomonas sp.
AGGACATCGCCTTGGTACACGTCCCACATTCTCAGCATGGCGTCCCTGGCATCATGGGATTTGCGTTCTTCGTCGCGTTCTATAACCGTGATAACCATTTTAAAGATTTCCTGAACTGACTAGACACTTGTATTTTCTACGCTTTTTATCGTCAAAACTCCAGACCGTCGATAAATTTTTTGCTCCGTTACAGACCTTAAAGGCATGAAGTCCGACCTGTCGGCTGATGGCCCGTGACAACACCGCATCCGTCCACTAAATTAGGCCCCCCGAAACGCACGATGTGTTTCGCGCCTCACTTCAAGTCAATGAAATAGTGAAATTAATGTCTGACTCTCATACCGAAGAAGCCGTGATCTCCTTGTCCTCTAAACAAGAGTACGAAAACGCCATCAACCTTTCTCAGCATGTATCTCAGGCTAAAACCGTCAGCGAGATGGTTCTGGATGCTTTTCACACTGCGAAAGAAAGCGACCAGATTCGCCAGCTGCGGGCAGCGATTCGCCAGGCACAAGACAGCTTTGACGACGATAAAGCCTACGAATTGATGGGCGAACTCAAGCAGCTCAAAGACGAAGAAGCCGCCGACAGCGCGGCTTTGGCAGACTTAAGCACCAAGTTCTCAATCAGCCGAATTCTGTCCAGCTTCAAGGACGACCCGGCGTTCCAGGAGCTGGTCTACAGCTTGGCGCTGAAGGTACTGAATCAAACGCATCAAGCGGTCAGCAACCCAACCACCAGCAAAAGCAAGGCTGTTAAAGCCAAGAAAGAAATCGAAGTGTTCACCATCAGCAAAGAGGGCGTGAGTTTCACATTGCCGCTGCGTTCGCCACGCAGCAAGGCAAATGTCGACCGCGAGGTGTTCGAGTTCCTTGGTTTTGAGTTTGTTGGTGAAGGTGATCTGGCTGAACTGCAGACGGAGAGCTTTGTCGATAACGAAGGCAACGAGCAACCCGCCACTCGGAAAAACATTGTTACTGCCATCCAGCAACAGAAAGCATTCGACGGTTACCAGATCGCGTAACCGACGTTTCGAGCAGGGCCAATGCGCTTGAATGGGCGCGTCGGCCTTAGCTGCGTAACAGCTTCTTCAATGGCACCTCCTCAGGACTTGCCCATGGCCTCAATGTCCTGATCTCTTTTTTTGCCGCGCCGTGCTGATGAACCCACACGATGCTGCCTGCCTCAAGGGTGGCCGTGGAATCCGCAATCAAGCTGTAGAAAAGCTTAACCCTGAATAATGGATCTACACTTAACTCAATTGCAGTATGAGCGTTTGGATCGAATCATCTGCGCACATAGGGATTTATAGGAGGTCATCATGTGGCTCAACAACCCTGAGCAGGATCTAAGGCGCGATCTCCAGGAGGTTGCGTCTAATTTGAGGTGGTCAGCGGTGGAACTGCTGCAGATCGCCGAACGGTTGAGAGAGGCCGGCAATGAAGCCGATGCTCAGGCGGTGCTGAAAATGTGCCAAGTATTCCAGGTCGGCGAAGATCAGCTGATTGCGTACGCCGATGAAGTAAAGGCTCGGGTTATCCATCGGGGGAATGCTGAGTAAATGCCGAGGCGGCATGGATTTATACGTTTCCATCAGCCTGTTTATTCCGGCACTGGGCCGGGCTTCGTCATTTAGCTGGGTCGTTCTCTTTGCTCGCGTGTAGTGGTCAACTCATCCCACCCTCACCGCCCTATTCGATACACGCAAAACCCCTGATATTCCTGTCGAATACCAGGGGTTTTGTGTTTCGGGAATCAAACTCAGGGCCTTTTTATGCTCAGCCCCAGTCGATGCCTTCCTTGCGTTAGACGAACTCGATATCAAGCGCCTATTGCCAGACACTTGCCTGCGCTTCGCCGATACAGTTCATGAAATTCTGTTGATTGGCACTGCGCAGAGTCGTCTCACTCATGCAAAAGTCCCGAACTGTAAGCACCAAAACTTCTACTCAGCGGCGTAGAGCCAAAGCCATTCAGTTTAGAGCTGTTGGCGTCAGGTTGACGGCAACTCTCTGAAAAACAGCTATCTGTGGTCATTGCAGAGCAGGCGCTCAACAATAAAGCGCTTACCACTAAAAAAGCTTTGACATAACTCAGCTTCATTTCAATCTCCCTTGGCTGGAAGCCACACACCGCATGATCCAACAGCCTTCTTACGTCGCCAGACCGCTCGACATATAAAACACTTGGCCGCCAGAATATAATGATTTTTATTTTTTCTGCCGTGCAAGGACGCAACATCAACGCCCTCGGACTCCTCGGGGTACGCCAGCAGTCGCCACCGTCCACAAGGTAAAGAAAACCTTAGCCGACTCACCGGCTGAAAACACGCCCTAAGAGCAACTATTACTGCAAATATCCAGGATCCGCCATAAGAATCGCCGTTGAGCGAAGGAATGATCCCTGATCAGCCTCGGCGTCAGGATGAAGAGTCACTCACTCCGTGAAACGACTCGCTGTACGGATACCATGGAAGACGCCAATTTGGCTCGCAATCACAGATAGAGGTGCTATCCATTCGGATTTACATTCTCGGCGCTTCCGGTTCTGGAGTGACCACGCTAGGTGCGGCATTGTCCGCCAAATACCAATTGTCGCATTTTGATGTTGATGATTTTTATTGGTACCCCACAGACCCGCCCTATCAGCAAGCTCGGGCTCCTGGGCAAAGAGTCGAACGGCTTAAAAACTGTCTCCCGGGTAGCCGCTGGGTGATCTCCGGTTCCATGGACGGCTGGGGCAACGAGGTAATCAACTTGGCTGACTTGGTTGTGTACATCGATACGCCCACGCCGTGTCGTATTGAACGGCTAAAGATGCGTGAGGCTGCCCTGTTTGGCGAACGTATTTTAAGTGGCGGCGATATGTTTGCGAACCATCAGGCTTTTCTTACCTGGGCTGCTGGTTATGATCAAGGAATCGAGGCAGGACGCAACCGCCCCCGCCATGAGCGTTGGCTAAACCAGCTAAGTATTCCTGTGTTGAGGGTTAATGGAGCGTCAGCTGTTGAGGTGCTGGTGAGCCAGATAGACGGCCAGATGCGATATTGAGGTTTGCCGTAAATCTGTGGGAGCGAACTTGTTCGCGAAGGTAGCGCCGCGGTATGTCTGATAAACCGCATCGTCTGCTTCCCGAACAAGTTCGGTCCCACTGAATCTTGGGATGACGCCGGATTTGGGAAAAACCAAAATCCTGTGGGAGACAGGCTTGCCTGCGAACGGGGCAACGCGTTTTTTCCAGACAAACCGTGCTGGCCGCTTCCCGAATGAATTCGGTCCCACTGGATCTCCACAGAGGGACCAATCCTTAAAACCTCAGAAGATGTAGCTGTACTGCTCAATTTCCCACGAGCTGATGGTGCGGTGGTATGTCTCCCATTCCTTGGTTTTGTAACGGATGAATTCGTTTTTAAGCGCTTTGCCCAAAGTCGCTTCTACCAACGGATCATCGTCGAAAGCCTTGATCGCCTCCGGCAGATTTTGTGGCAAGAACTCAATACCGCGATCTGCTCGCTCGGCTTCGCTCATGGCATACAGATTGTCTTCATTGGGCTCGCGAGGATCGATCTTCAACCGCACACCTTCCAGGCCCGCCGCCAACGCCAATGCTGCGGCGAGGTAGGGATTGACTGCGCCGTCAGCGTTACGTGATTCACAGCGACCGCCGCCTGAAGGCACGCGAACCGAGTTGGTGCGGTTGTTGGAACCATAGGAGTTGAACACCGGCGCCCAAGAGAAGTTGCCGCCCGCGCCTTGGCGAACCAAGCGTTTGTAGCTGTTCACGGTTGGCGCGAACGCTGCGCACAAGGCTCGGCCGTGCTTGAGAATCCCGCCGATGAAATGGTAACCGGTCTCGGTCAAGCCGAGGCCTCGCGGATCATCCTTGGGGTCGCACTGGAACGCATTTTTTCCGGTTTCCAGGTCATATAGCGACATGTTGAAATGCGCGCCGGTACCGGTTTTGTCGGCGAATGGCTTGGGCATCATGGTTGCGATCAAGCCCATTTCGCTGGCGTAGTGCTTGGCCATGAAACGGAAGAACACAAAGCGGTCGCACATGGTCAGCGCATCGGCGTAGTTGAAATCGAACTCGTATTGCGAGTTGCCATCTTCGTGGTCCAGCGAGTACAGGTCCCAACCGAGGTCATTGATGGTGCTCGATACTTTATCCAGCCATTCGAACTGGTTGACGAAGCCTTGCACGTCATAACACGGTTTCTGCAAACGGTTATCTGCATCGGGAACACCCAAGGTTCCGTCAGCTTCGCGGCGCAACAGATAGATTTCGCACTCAATCCCCAGGTTCATGCCGTAGCCCATTTCGGCTGCTTGGGCGAGGACGTTCTTCAGCGCGACACGGGTGCTCAGTGGGTACGGCTTGCCCTGGAACGCATTGTCGGCGGGCATCCAGGCAATTTTCGGTTGCCATGGCAGCTGGATGATCGAGTCCAGGTCCGGCACCGACGTGATTTCATCTTCGTGAGGGTCCTGGCCCAATCCATCAAGGGCGTAACCGGTATAACGCTCGGAGCCGGCAGCCATCTGGCGCAAATGGCCGATGGGCACGACTTTGCCCTTAGGGATGCCGTGGATGTCCACGTAAGCACCAATGCAATACTCCACGCCCTTCTCGCGCAGGCTTTTTTCCAGTTCAGCTACTTCTTGGGCGGTTTTCATGGTGGCTCACTTGTCTGATTAACGGAGGCATTCGGGTAGGGGTCGAGTTCTGATTCAACGTCAGGAAAATCCGACCACGGCATGCGGTACATACGGCGCTTCGAGCTGCTGAATCTCATCGGCCTCAAGGGTCAGTTCGACGGCAGCAGCGGCGTCTTGCAGGTGTTCGATACGGGTGGCGCCCATTACTGGCGAAGCAACCGCAGGCTTTTGCAGCAACCAGGCCATGGCGATTTGCGCCTGGGGCACGCCCCGCGCGGTGGCAATACGGGTTACCGCTTCCACCACTTGGCGATCGGCCTCTTGAGTGGCGTCGTACAACGTGCAGGCATAAGCGTCGTTGCCGCTGCGGTCGCTACTGGCGTCCCAAGGGCGAGTCAACTTGCCGCGAGCCAACGGACTCCAAGGGGTCACGCTGACGCCTTCTGCCTGACACAGGCCAAGCATTTCGCGCTCTTCTTCGCGGTACAGCAGGTTCATGTGGTTTTGCATGGAGATGAAACGGGTCCAGCCGTTTTTGTCGGCGACGTATTGGGCTTTGCATAACTGCCAGGCGAACATCGACGACGCACCGAGGTAACGCACCTTGCCCATCTTCACCAAGTCATGCAGGGCCTCGAGGGTTTCCTCCAATGGCGTGTTGTAGTCCCAACGATGAATTTGGTAGAGGTCGATGTAATCAGTCCCCAGGCGCGTAAGGCTCTGGTCGATCTCATGCATGATTACTTTGCGCGACAACCCGCCACCGTTAGGGCCGGGGCGCATGGGCATGAATACTTTGCTGGTGATGACCACTTCGTCCCGACGAGCAAAATCCTTGAGTGCACGGCCGAGAATTTCTTCGCTGGCACCCTTGGAATAAGCGTTGGCGGTGTCGAAAAAATTGATCCCCAACTCCAATGCCTGACGGATAAAAGGCCGGCTTTTTTCTTCGTCCAAAGACCACGCATAGCCGCTGCGGCTGGGTGGCGCGTAGGTCATGCAGCCAAGACACAGGCGTGAAACGTCCAAGCCTGAACGGCCAAGTTTGGTGAACTTCATCGTTAGATTCCTTCAAGAGTCGGTAGACAGGGGTCCGCGTACCGGTTCAGCTCATTCGAGGAGCCGCGAGCGTACGTAGTTGGCCAGTTCCCAGACCGTTCGCTCCAGATGGCTGAGGCGACCGGGTCGGGCGAAGGTGGAATGGGTGGCGCGCTGCTGAATGCCGTTGACCTTCAAGTCTTCGCTGGCAATGGCGTTCCCACGGGCCTGCATCCGCGTAACGGTTTCGCCGAAGGTGTCTTGCGCCGCGCTTTGCGGGCTAACCAACACCACCCGGTGCCAAACGGTCAGTTCCGGGCTGACGGGCAGCAGCGTGGTAACGCTCACCCGGTCCGGATCGAGACCAATCAGGCAATTGGGGAAAATCTGCAGCAGTTTGACTTCGCGCTGATCGGCGCCCTGGATACCGGAAAACGGTATCAACCCAGGGGTCAAAATTTCAGTCAGTTCACCCTTAGCCCGCAGCGGTTGATTGCACACGCTCCAACCCACCCCGCCGTCGCCGATAGAGCTGAGCCGCCCTGGGAAACTGGTCTCCAGGCTGGCGCGGTGTACCGCCGGATGGTGGTAGCACTCCATGAACGTTTCAGCAGCGATCTTCCAGTTAAAGTCGCAATCGTAATCGGTGGTGAACGCAACGCTCAGGTCGCTAAACCCGTATTTATCCAACAATGGCGTAAGGTCAGACAGTCGCTCGGCAATCGAACCGACACTGTTGCTGAGGGTGATAAAGATGAGGCCGGCGACGATTTCGCTGCGCACCTGCGGCAACTGCAGCTCTTTGGCAACGAAGCCTTGCGCCTGGTCCATGCTCGGAGCGCCGAGCATCTGCCCTTGCAGGTTATAGCTCCAGTTATGGAACGGGCAGACAAACGCCTTCGCGTTACCTGAGCCTTCTGCAATGGGCATCCAACGGTGCAGACACACCCGCGACATGACCCGAATACCCTCCGTGCTGCGCACCGCAAGCAGCGGTTCTCCAACGATGTCGATGGAGAAGTAATCCCCGACGTTTACCAACTGCGCCACATGCCCGATACACAGCCAATCAGAACGAAAAATCTTATTGGCCTCCAACTTAAAGAACGCCGTGCTGTGGTAAGTCTCCGGCGGCAAAGTCTGCGAGTGCTGCGCGTCCTTGCCGACGTCGGCACGCAAGGCCTCAATCAGGTGAGAGACCGCGTCGGCAGGCGCAGTGATGTCTTTGACGTTGAGCAATTGGGTCATTCTGGCGACTCCTGACGAGTGGCGTTTTTTCATGAAAACGAAGGGGCTTACAAAGCGCCGGACTTCAACTTGAATCCCGACTGCTCTTGTTGAAATGGCGCTCAATGCGTCGTTGCAGCAGGCTCAAAACACTGGTCGCCAACAAGTACCAGGCACAGGCCACCAACAGCAGCGGAATGGTCTCGAAGGTTCGGGAATAAATGGTCTGCGCCGAATACAGCACGTCGGCCAAGGAAATCACGCTGACCAATGAGGTCATCTTGAGCATGCCGATGGTTTCGTTGCCGGTGGGCGGAATCACGAACGGCATGGCTTGCGGTAAGACGATGCGGTACATCACTTTTCGATTGCGCATGCCTAAGGCTTTGGCAGCCTCTTGCTGTCCACCGTCCACCGATGAAATGCCGGCCCGAACGATCTCTGCCATATACGCCGCTTCGTTCAAACCAAGCCCGAGGATCGCTGCGGTATAGGGGGTTATCAGGTCGTTCATGGAGGCCGAGAAAATCGTCGGACCGAAGGGAATCGATATCCTCACTTCCGGAAATAGAATCGACAGGTTGTACCAGAAGATGATTTGCACCAGCACCGGGGTGCCGCGAAAGAACCAGATAAACGCACCGCTGGCAGCGCTGATCAACGGGTTGTGGGATAAGCGCATTACCGCCAGCACTACACCCAAAATCACCCCGAGAACCATGGTGACGATGGTCAGCCAAACGGTGACCCACATGCCGCTCATGATGGTGGTGTCGAACAGGTAATGGCCGACGGTGGCCCAACCGAAATTGGGATTGGTCACCACCAGGCGCAAGAATAAAACGCCTATGACCGTCAATAAGGCAGCGACGATCCAGCGACCGGGATAACGCTGACGCATCACGATCAAGTTATCCTCCGGGAAGCGATCATCCCAGCTCCGGGAGATGAGGCCCGCATTTGCGGCGCCTGTCGACGACGGTGCCTCGGTAGGACTGATGCGGTTGGGCGCTTGCCCAGATATCTCGCTTGGGGTCAATCCAGTCATGGCCAGTCTCTCGGCTGTAACGCGTATTCACTGGTAAGGACGCTCAGCCGCATGACGCCTTGCTGTGCCTGCCCACAATATTAACTAAACGATTAACTAATACAATATCTATCTGCTGCCGTGCTGTGAATTTCTTCATTCACCCGTCCAGTCAGATGACTTTGGAAAGGAATTCCCGTGTGCGCAGATGCCGTGGTTGCTCGAACAACTCCTGCGGGCTGGCGGACTCGACGATAACGCCCTGATCCATGAATGCCACCTTGCTCGCCACCTCACGGGCGAACGACATTTCATGGGTCACGATCAGCATGGTCATACCTTCACTGGCGAGATCGCGCATCACGTCCAGCACTTCGCCCACCAGCTCCGGGTCCAGCGCGCTGGTGGGTTCATCGAACAGCATCAGCCGGGGTTTCATCGCCAGTGCCCGTGCAATTGCCACTCGTTGCTGCTGGCCGCCTGACAGCTGATTGGGGTAAGCGTCCAGCCGGTGAGAAAGGCCAACACGGGTCAGCAGCTCACGGGCATGGGCCATGGCCTGCTCACGGGACTCGCCTTTGACCTGCATCGGTGCCTCAGCCACGTTCTGAATAGCCGTCATGTGGCCGAACAGGTTGAAGCGCTGAAATACCATGCCGATACGTGCCCGCTTGGCGGCGACTTCGGCGTCCTTGAGTTCAAAGAGTTTGTTGCCAACCCGGCGGTAGCCCACCATTTCGCCGTCTACGTACAACGCCCCGCCATCGATCTTTTCCAAGTGATTGACGCAACGCAGAAAGGTTGATTTTCCGGAACCTGACGGACCGATCAGGCAGGCCACTTCGCCCTGCGCCACGGTCATGTCGACACCGCGCAGCACTTCCAACCCCTTAAAATTTTTGAGCACTTGCCGCGCCGAAATAACGGGCAAGTTTTCGGCTGCCTGGTTGGGTGTGAGGTTATCGTTCATGTGGATTAATCCCCGATGGATCATTTGAATTGCTTGCTCCAGGCCGCCCGTAAGGTTGCGCACGGCTTGGCGTCGAATTTGCAGCGGTCCCGTAAACGCCGAATGTTTCGGTCATCGCGAGAAGATCCAATCCAATGAAGCAAACCACTCCGTTATCCAACACTGCCCGCCTGGCCGGTCGCGTCGCGCTGGTCAGCGGTGGCGCCAAAGGCATCGGTCGCGCCATCGTGTTGCAACTAGCCAGCGACGGTGCCGACGTCGCCATCGTTGTGCGCAGTGACCGCAGCGCCGCTGAAGCCACGGCCCGCGAAGTCGAACAACTCGGCCGTCGCGCCCTTGTTTGCCTGTGCGACCTCACCGACGCCAGCGCAGTCAATGCGCTGATCGAACAGGTCGAAAGCCAGCTCGGCCCGCTCGACTTACTGGTCAACAATGCCGGCGGTACAGCCCCAGGCTCCTTGCTGACATTGTCCGAAGCGAGTTGGGATTCGGTGTTCACCAATAACGCTAAATCGTGCTTCCTGCTGAGCGTCGCCGCCGCACGCTCGATGGTTTCACGCAATATGGGTGCCATCGTCAACATCGCAGGCGCCTCCGCACATCGGTCTTATCCTGGCGCAGGCGCTTATGGCCCGAGCAAAGCGGCGGTGGTCAGCCTGACGGTGCAAATGTCGCTTGAATGGGCGCAGTACGGCATCCGCGTAAACGGCGTCAGCCCCGGCCCCATCCGCGAACCCGACACCGACTGGCAAGCCGCAGAACCGGCGCTTGCCGAGGAAGTCTCGCGCCTCCCGCTCAAGCGTGCGGGCACGCCCATGGACGTGGCTAAAGCCGTGGCTTTTCTCGGTTCGGACGATGCTGATTACATGACCGGGCAAATGATGATTGTCGATGGCGGCGGGGTTAATACCTGGTACCTCGCCGGTTGAAACCAGCCTGATCAACAAGCGTGTGCCCTGCTTGAGAGCACCGCTCGCCAGACACCCCGGCGGCGCCTGAATGCGCCGCTTACGCTCGGGCATTGGCGAGAATTTGCTGGGCACAGATGTAGCCCCACGTCATGTTCGGCCCTAAGGTGGTACCAGCGCCCACCGCCCGTGTTCCAATCGGATTGGCCATGGCAACGCCCGCGCAATACAGGCCTTCAATCCGACTGCCGTCGCCACGTAGCACATGGCCGTTGGCGTCGGTTCGGGGACCGCCTTTGGTGGCGAGAAACGACCGATTGAAAGGCATGGCGATATACGGGCCACGCTCAATGGCCTCAAGGCCCGCGTGGATGCGCTTGTCCTGTTGCGCGTGGGCATTCGCCGCGCCGGAGCGGGCAAAATCTTTGTCTATGCCGGTCGCGCAGAAGCTGTTGAAGCGCGCCACGCTCAGCTCCAGCTCGTGTGCCGGCAAGCCGATTTGCTCCGCCAAAGCCGCCAAGGTTGGCGCCTTGACCAACCAGCGCGGGTCGAACCGGCAAAACCAGCGAACCAGCGGCGCACGCTTGAGCAGTCGACTGTCAGAGATGACCCACGCAGGCAGATGTTGAGCTTCACCGCTGGCCGGGTCGCGCTGGTCCAGCGCTTCGCCGATATTGAAGGTGAACTCGTTGACGAAGCGCCGGGCATTGCGGTCGACGATGATGGCGTTGGGTTCGTAATGAAAAAAAACAGCAAGACTGTGCGCCCGCCCCTCATACCGGTAAGGCATCGCCGGATTGATATTGGCCTGGTCCATGTGCGCCAGCTGCGCGCCGACGTTCTCTGCCATGCGGTGGGCATCGCCTTCGTTGCTGCGCGGGCTGGCGATGTAGTCCAGCGGGCCGGGGAAATGCTCGGCGAGGCGCTTGGCGTCCCACTCGAAACCGCCACTGGCAAGAATGACTCCGCAGCGCGCTTCGATTCTTAGCCACTGATCGTCTTGACGAGCCCAGACGCCGGTGACGTAATCATGGGCATCCTGAATAAGCTCGACTGCCCGGGTCTGCAGTTCAAACACGCAACCGTGTCGATGACAGCCGGCTAACAGGCCGAGGATAAGCGCCGCCCCTTTGCTCCGCGTACCGGTCAACCAGCGCCAGAGCAGCTTGGGCGCCAATTTCACTGCGGTCGCAATGGGGTGATGGTAAACGTCGAGACCGATGATCTCGTGGTAGCTGTAGAACTGCGGCAGCGGCGAGGGTCGGATTTTGTCGGCTAACCGCCCTGCCCCAGCCTTTCGCAGCAAAGATTTACGTAATGAGCGCGGGGCCAGCATGCGCCCGGTTTGCTTGGCACCGGGACATTCTGGCAAAGGATCAGGCTCGCCGGTCAGTTCGAAGCGCAGCGGCGAATATTGCTCCAGGGTTTCGAGCATCGGCCCCGCGGCGTGGCTGAAACGCTGCCACAACGCGTCTTCACTCACCTGCCAACCCGCCGGAGCACTGGCACGCAGGTAGTCCAATACCTCTTCAGGACTGTCCTTCAAGCCTAACGCCCGTGCATGGTGGTTGGCCGGCACCCAGGTCGCACCGCCCGACATGGCGCTGGTGCCCCCGAGCCAAGCGCTTTTTTCGATGACCAAAACCTTCAATCCACCCGCAGCAGCTGTCAGCGCGGCCGCCAGCGCTGCGGAACCCGAACCGACCACCAACACATCGCACCTCAGCGAGCGGTCGGGCACCGCCGGGGGTGACTCACTCACCACTGGCGGATTATCAGCAAGCCGTCCGCTCATATCAGGGCTTCGGGTTCTGGATCGGATCGGTCGAGGTCAGGTTGATGCCTGGATTCGGCAGTTTCAGCGGGGCCAAGTCCCATTTCTCCATAATGCGATTGTAGTTTCCGCTGGCATGCACCGCCTTGAGCGCAGCGAGCATCGCGTTGGCCATGGCGGTGTCATCGCGTTTGACGACGATGCCAAGGTAGAACTTGGGCATCAGGTCCGAGGTGATTACCCGGATCGGTTTGGGCGCGGTTTTCTCCATGTCCTTGGCGGCAGCGGCGTCGTTGACCACAAAGTCGACACGTCCGGAATACAGCGCCATCAGCACCGCATCAGCGCTCGGGTATTGCGACAGCTCGATGGGTTTTTTGCCTGCGGCTACACAATGTGGCGAGAAAATATCGGTGATGGTCGGGGCGAAGTCAGTGCCCGACTGAACAGCAGCATGCAGTCCACAGAGGGACAACGCATCGTCGGTCACTTTGGTATTGCTTTTAAGGGTGTAGAACGCATTCGTGGCGTACGAGAAGTCAACAAACGTGACCTGTTTTTCCCGCTCTGCGGAATCAGAAATACATTCCATGGCTACGTCGTAGCGACCGCTCTGCACGCCGGGAATCAACCCATCAAACGCGATGGAGGTGGCCTTGACCTTGACGCCGAGCTTCTGCGCCATGGCATTCCACAGGTCTGGCTCGTAACCGACCATGGTTTTGTTATCCGCCGCGAAGGTTACACAGGGCGGGTAATGCGCATCGGTCACCAGGTTGATGACACCTGCTTTGCGGATCGCCTCAGGCAGCATCGCGTGCAGCGCTGGATCCATTGTTTCAGCCGGAATCGCAACCTCGGTGGCCGCCTGGACAAACGAGCACAGACTGCACGCCAGTGCAAAAATGGAAGTGTGAAAGAAGCGGGTCGATTGTCTCGCGTTCATCGGCTTTTATCTCGGGTTCGGTACGCACTGCTGGTGCGCTCAGCCAAGCCAATCATTACGTGTGAAGCAAACAACAACGAAATAGCTTGAGCAACAAACATGCCACGAAATGTTAATCAGCCGATTAAAAATAAAGCCATTGAACTGCTTACTATTTTTTGTTCGAAAACCCTATGTTAAAAGGCTTTCAAACACGCACCACGGGAGCGCATTTCATGCAGCCCGATCACCAAATCCGTGCATGTTAATTATTCGATTAATTTATTCTTGCAAGAGATTTCACGCAGGCATAGGCTCATTGGCACCTCCAGCTGAACCCTCAGAAGAGCTTACCCATGACAACCGAAGAAATGATCGAATGCCTTGAACGTGAACGCGAAGCTATCTGGCGCACCATGCCTGATGAGGTCGCAGCAATCGGCCGTGGTGAAATACCTCGAGGCACCGGCGCCCGCGGGCAGTACCTGAGCACACTGATGTTTGCCGAAGGCGAAACGCGCACCTTGGCTGACGAGATGTTCTGGGGGTTGATTGAAGTGTGCCGCAAGCCAGGCGCTGACCTCAGCACCTTGAAAATGGTCATCAGCCAAATCATCGGCTACAAGGCAGACTTTTTTGATTTCGTCGGTCTGCCAGCCGCAGCGGCGATGGTTCACCAATACGTAGCTGTGGCCGAAGCCACCACCACGCTTGATGAGTTGGAGCGTTTGACCGGCGCAGCCCTGTCGTGGGCGAACCGCCTGCACATGTGGGTCGATCACGTGTACCCATGGGGCGTAGGCGATGGTTTCCGCCGTCCCAAGACCAAGTCGACTGCGGCCTGAGCCACCATCATCTTCGTACCGAGGTAATCCGTTATGCGCTTGCGTTTGAAAGTTGAAGGGCAATCCATCTGCCTGATCGAAATCTGGGAAGACAAAGTGCCCAATCTGGCGAAGATCTTCCGCGAAAAACTGCCGATGCAAAGTTCGCTGCAGCACGGCAAATTATTGGGCGACCTGGTGTTCTTCACCCTGCCAATCGTCGCACCGTGGGAAAACCGTTACTTGACTCAAGACGTCGGCAAAGAGCGCATTGAAAAGACCGGCCATGCGGCAGGCGCGGTGTGTTTCTACAGCCCTCGCCAACAGTTATGCATTGTCTATGGTGATGATGTTTCGGCCGAACCGCTGCCAATCTCCTATATCGGAGAAGTCATTGAAGGGGCACTGCAATTGAAAGTAACCGGTATGGAAACCTGGTTCGAACAGGGCGCACTGGTCGAGCTGGAAATCGCCGACGCCTGAACCCCCTGCCCGGCAGCGCCAGCCGCTACAGGCAAGCAGCAACCTCAGCCGCGCAGGCTGAGGTGATCAAGGATCAAATCGCGCATGCCATTGATGGCACGCTTGTAGTTGAACTTGGGAAACATCATTGAGCGAAACAGTACGCCGTCCAGATGGGTAGAAATAAACATGGACATTTCGGCGGGATCTACTTCACGAAAGATACCGGCTGTAATGCCGTCTTTAATGGCTTTGCGCAGCACTAGCGACTCTTTGTCGTAGAACTTTTTAATGGCTTTATCTATACGCGGTGTCTGCGTTTGTGCGCCTGCATAGTCCAGGCTCATCTTCGCTAGTTTCTGCAGCAACACGAATTGAAGAATGTGAATCTGCAACCACAGAACGATGATTGACCGGGGGTCCGAGGCATCCGATTTAATGGTGTTAAACTGCCGGAAAGCATCCTCCACCGTGGACTCTACCACCTCAAGAAACAGTTCTTCTTTACTGCCAAAATAGTAATAGATCAAGGCCGAGTTCATCCCGGTAGCCTTGGCAATATCCTTGATGGTAACCGTCGAATAGTTCTGTTCGGCAAACAGGTCCAGTGCCGCCAGGCGCAACACCTTCGCCACCTCTGATTGCCGACGTTTATCACGCACAGCGGTCATGTCCGTCTCATCGGCACTATTGGCGGGAAGCGTGTCCTGCTTGACCAGTTTGCTTTTAACTACCATGTCAGACCCTGATTCTCCGGGCTCCCGCGCAAGCGCGGCTTAAGATTGAAGAGACCCGCTAACGGACTCCGACGGCCGCTGATTATCAGCTGCCCAAAGCTATTAGTCCACGATCCTTATTACGCTGGCCAAGGAATCACGATGCCCGAACTTCAACATTACTTATTGGGCGATCTCGCGCTGGAGTCCGGCGACGTATTACGCGGTGCCCGTCTCACCTATTCAACGTTCGGTCAACTGAATGCGGCGCGAGACAACGCCGTGTTGCTGCCCAGTTACTACACAGGCACTCACACCTCTTACGCACCGTGGATAGGTGCAGGCCGGGCGCTGGACCCTGCAACGCATTTCATCGTCGGGGTGAATCTGTTCGGTAATGGTTTATCCACCTCTCCAAGCAACTCAACACATCAGCCCGGTAAAGCGTTCCCCCACGTCACATTGGGCGATAACGTTTACGCGCAGCAGCAATTACTGAGTCAAGCGTTAAGAATTGACTCGTTGGCCCTGATCGCCGGCTGGTCGATGGGCGCCATGCAAGCGTTCCATTGGGCGATTCATTACCCGGAGCAGGTCCGGTCGATGCTTGCCATTTGCGGCTCCGCACGTTGCTGGCCACTCAATCAAGTGTTCCTGCAAGGCGTAAGGGGGGCGCTGCAGGCTGATAACACCTTCAACGGTGGCGACTACTTGCTTCCTCCCGAACGCGGCTTGCGGGCGTTCGGTCGCGCTTATGCGAGCTGGGCCTATAGTGCCGAGTTCTTCCGGGACGGGTTGTACAAGGGCATGGGATTCGACAGCCTGGACGACCTGCTGAACGACTGGGAACTGGATCACTGCCAGCATGACGCCAATGACTTGCTGGCCGTGCTCTGGGCCTGGCATGACGCGGACCCCAGCCGCTCCCGACACGGCGGACGGCTGGCCGATGCGCTGGAACAGGTCAGCGCGCGCTGCGTGATCATGCCGTCCACCACCGACGCCTACTTCACCCTGGATGAGGCGCGCATCGAGTACGACAGCCTCACCAACGCCGATTGGCGCCCACTCGCCTCACCCTATGGCCACTGCGCCGGCGCCCCCGGCCGGTTTGCCAACGAGCACACGGCCGTCGATCAAGCAATCCGGCAACTGCTAAATTGCCCTTAGCAACGCCTGGTGGTTCAGGGTTGGCCGATGGCGTCCAGCGAGCCAAACTCTGCTTCCAATAGCGGTAGAACCTCGGCCCCGAAGCGCTCCAGTGAACGTCGTGCACGAGCCACTGGCATGTCACCAAACTGAAAAAACGCGTTGTAGTGAATGGGCTGCACCTTGCGGATTTCCTGAGCAATACGCTCTGCAACGTACGCGGCTGGACCAATAATCAAATTGTCGCGAAAGGTCTCTAACGCAGGCTCACCCGGCATGGCCCTCGCTTGCACCATCGAGCCCTGCAGTTCAAGCACCGGCGAGCGCAACGCGGCGACCATGCGCCCAACATAACGGGCGCGCTCTGCGGCCTCCAGCGCTTCACTCGGGCTGTCGGTGACATGCACGTATTGCTGGAGCGCGACCGGAATCTTTGCTCCATCCAAGCCAGCCTTGGTGCAGCTGTCGCGCATGTTAGCGACCATTTCCAACAGAACGCTGGTGCCGCGCCAGCCTGCGGTCATGAAGGGGATTGGATTCCAGGGCGCCAACGCTGAAAGAATCTCTGGCGAGGACGAGGTGCAATAAAGCGGCGGCATGCCACCCCGACGCGTGGACAGGGTCATTGGCGTATGGGGGACGCTGACGTGCTTGCCCTCGAAGGCGACTTCACCCTTACCCAGGGCCTGCGAAACCACTTCCCAGTACTCCAGAAATACTTCTGTCTTTAGCGCCACGTCCTGCTCATAGCGTTCAAATTCGTAGGCCTGATAGCCAGTCCCCACGCCCAGTACCGCACGTCCATTGCTCAGTTGATCAAGCAAGGCAATTTCCTGCGCCACGCGCATTGGGTTATACAGCGGAAGCACTACAACAGCGGCACCCAGCTTGATTTTCCGGGTGCAGCCAGCCATGTGGGCAGCCACCATCAACGGTGAAACGCTGACTGAATAGTTAGTAAAATGATGCTCAGCGAACCAGGCGACATCGAACCCGATCTCTTCGGCCAACAACACCATGGACCGCGTGTCATCGATCACGCCCGCGACACCCTTTGGGTTATCGCGATAACCCATCAGGTTGAATAATCCAA
>NZ_JAMFRV010000353.1 GCF_026224925.1 Pseudomonas sp.
ATGGGCAAGCAAATGCATGCCAGTCTTGAGGTATCACAGGAGACGGTGGTGTCGATCAATGAGGCGCGGACGAGCTTCGGGCTGATCCGCGAATCGGTGGACGTGATCCGCGATATGAATACGCAGATCGCCACCGCAGCGGAGGAGCAGCACCAGGTGGCTGAAGATATCAATCGGCACATCAGCCAGATTCACGGTGATGCGCAACTGGTTGCCAGCCTTGCGGATTCCACCCGTCAGGATGCGAAGAACCTGACAACGTTGTCCGAGACGTTGAATCAGTTGGTCAGTCGTTTTAGAACGTAAGGCAGGAATGGCAGCGGAGTTTTTACACCGCTGCTATTTGATCGAATCAGGCGAGAACGGGCAGGGCGCCCATCTTGCCATGGCAATACACCAATGGACCGGCGATCTGCTGGGGTACGATCAGGTTCTTCACTGCGCCGACCATGATTGCGTGGTCGCCCCCTTCATACTCGCGCCACAACTCGCATTCGATGACCGCTGTGGCATTCGCCAGAATCGGGTTGCCCAACTCGCTAAGGGTCCACTCGATTCCTAGTGCCTTGTCTTTGCCTTTGCGCGCAAAGGCATAGGCCTCGCTTTGCTGGCCGCCAGAAAGTACATGAATGGCAAAGCGTTTGTTTTTGATCAGTACCGGGTAGGAATCGGAGCTGTAGTTAGGGCAGAACAGCACCAGCGCCGGGTCCATGGATAGCGAGCTGAAGGCGCTGGCGGTCAGGCCGACGATTTGCCCATCGTCATCGAGCGTGGTGATCACAGTGACCCCGGAAGGAAACGAACCCATCACTTGTTTGTAGATGGCGGCATCGATCATGGGACGGTCCCTCTGGTAGTAAAATAGGTTTTTATGAGTTTATAGATATTATGGTATACCGTAATACGTAGTTTGCAATGGCTTTTTCTACGGACCGACAAACGTGATCCTTTGGTCTTAAAGTCAATGATTACGGGGCCTAACGCTAGGCGGTGCGTACAGTCATACGTCAGAATCGCGGGTCAGATGAATACTAAAAGACTGGATCAGTCTTGTTTAAAAGTTGGAATACCATAATATGGTACGCATCTGAGGGGCTGCCGAAGAGCACCCCCGGTTTGGCTTCATACAAATATAAGATCAGACAAACTTGAGTTCATGCATATGTCGCAGATGTCCCGGCAAGACCCCCTGATCGAGAACCACACGGTCGATTACGTCCCACTCGCGGAACGCCACGGGAAGGCTCGCGATCTTTTCACCTTATGGTTCAGCACCAACATTGCGCCACTGCCCATCGTCACCGGCGCCATGGTGATTCAAGTGTTCCATCTCAACCTGTTCTGGGGGTTGATAGCGATTGCTCTCGGGCACATGGTCGGCGGTCTGGTGATTGCTCTTGCATCGGCCCAAGGCCCGCGCATGGGGATTCCGCAGATGGTGCAGAGCCGCGGCCAGTTCGGCCGTTATGGTGCGCTGCTGATCGTGTTCTTTGCGGCGATTATCTATATCGGTTTTTTCATCTCCAACACCGTGCTGGCTGGCAAGTCGATTGTCGGCATCGCCCCCTCGGTTCCGGTGCCGGTGAGCATCCTTATCGGCGCATTTGGCGCCACTGCAATCGGGGTGATCGGTTACCGCTTCATTCACATCCTTAACCGCATTGGCACCTGGGTCATGGGCAGCGCCTTGCTCGCCGGTTTCCTTTACATCTTCGCCCATGATCTGCCGGCAGACTTTTTCACTCGTGGTGGTTTCAACGTGTCCGGCTGGCTGGCGACGGTATCGCTGGGCATCATCTGGCAGATCAGCTTCTCGGCTTATGTGTCGGACTATTCGCGTTACCTGCCGGCGGATATCGGGATCGCCCGTCCGTTCTTTGCAACGTATCTGGGCGCGACGCTGGGCACCATTTTGTCGTTCTCCTTCGGCGCGGTGGCGGTGCTGGCAACCCCGCCGGGCACGGAAGCGATGGTGGCGGTGAAGCAATCCACAGGTTGGCTGGGGCCGATCCTGATGGTGTTGTTCTTGCTCAACATCATCAGCCACAACGCCTTGAATCTGTATGGCGCAGTGCTGTCGATCATTACTTCAATCCAGACCTTCGCCAGCCAGTGGACGCCAAGCATCAAGCTGCGTGTGGTGTTGTCGAGTGTGGTGCTGGCGGGGTGCTGTGTGGTGGCGCTTAGTGCTTCGGCGGACTTTATCTCGCAGTTCATCGGGCTGGTTTTGGCGCTGTTGCTGGTGCTGGTGCCTTGGGCTTCGATCAACTTGATCGACTTCTATCTGATCAAGCGCGGGTGCTATGACATTGCCTCGATCTTTCGTGCGGATGGCGGGATTTATGGGCGGTTCAATCTGCATGCGATCGTTGCGTATTTCATCGGGATTGTTGTGCAACTGCCGTTTGCCAATACGTCGTTGTATATCGGGCCGTATGCCAATCTGGTGGAAGGTGCGGATCTGTCGTGGCTGGTGGGGTTGGTGGTGACTTGTCCTTTGTATTACTGCCTGGCGACGCGTGGGCAGGCGCAGCAGAGTAGGGCTTCGCGACTTGGTTATGCTGACTGATTGATGTGCGCTTGTTCTTGTCTGGAATGCCCGGCTTATTGCCCGGTGGCAGCTGATGACCAGGATCATTGCTGCCGCACTTTGGACAAAAGTTCGGGCTGAACATGTTCAACGACTTATGCGCGGCTCCTTAAGTGCGATCGGTAGGGTGATTTGCGGGATCACGCCCGTTTCTTCCTGTTTGCGCTTGAGGTATTCCAGAGCGACTGCCGCCGCGGCGCGCACATGTTCGACGCAGGCCTGATGGGCCGCAAGAGGATCGCCGCTCTTGATCGCGTCGACGATCCGTTCCATCTCCTGATTGCTCGCGCCGCGACGGTTTTCCTGGGACACCGAGGTCGCGCGCAAGTAGCTGATTCGCGCCTGTAACTGGCGCAATTGCAGGGCTGCTACATGGTTGCCGGAGCCTTCGAGCAGCACGTCATAAAACCCTTGGACCGAGTCGATGACCTGTTGCAGCTCACCGTCCTTGAGGGCCTTGCGGTTGTCCTCGAGGGCTTTTTCCAGGGCCTTGATGTCTTTGGCTTTGGCGCGCAGGGTGAACAGCTGGACGATCAAGCCTTCGAGCACGCAGCGCAATTCATAAATATCCCCGGCATCAGCCAGGGTAATGATCGCAACCCTCGGGCCCTTGGCGTCGGCAAACTCCACCAGGCCTTCGGATTCTAGGTGACGCAAGGCTTCGCGTACGGATGTGCGACTGACGCCCAGGCGATCGCAAAGATCGCGCTCGACCAAACGGTCTCCCGGCAGAAGCTGGAAGTTCATGATGGCGCTTCGCAGTTTATCCAGCACTATTTCGCGCAGGGTAACGGGGTTGCGATTGACCTTGAAGCTGTCGTCGAGTGGCAGGCGTTTCATGGGGTCTGCTCTGAGTGTGGCTGTCCATGCAAAAAGAGCACTTCGATCATTACGACCATCCGTGCTCCGGTCAGATCAAACAGCCAAGGGGTTAACTGGAGGCATCGGCGAACGCTTCACGACTCAGCCCGTTAGGCAGGCGCCGCGTACATGCAACTTGAGTTCGTGCGGCCGATTGAGGGCTGAAATCATGGGCAAGTTTATCATGCTGCGTTCTTTAAGCGACAAGCCCTCACGGCCCCAGAAGTGGCCCCTGCAGTATTCGGTAACCCTTCCTGGAGTCGCAGGGGTGACGTTGCACGGCCCGAAAGAAAAACGTCAGGCCGGGGTGGTGACCACCGTGACCCCGGAAGGAAACGGGCTCATGACGTCTTTGTAGATGTTGAGTTCGATTATGTAGGTGGTCTCTTAACGCATCACGAAGGGGTCGGGTATCGGTGCCTGGGAGAGGTTTATCCACACTGTTTTGAGCTCCGTGTAGGCCAGCACCGAATCGATGCCACTCTCGCGTCCATAACCGCTGTTCTTGAAGCCGCCGATTGGCGCCATGGCCGACACGGCGCGGTAGGTATTGACCCAAATGATCCCGGAGCGCACGTCCCGGGCGAGGCGGTGGGCACGTCCCAAGTCACGGGTCCAAATACCAGCAGCGAGGCCAAATTGCGAGTCATTGGCGATCGCCAGAGCGTGGGCTTCATCCTTGAAACGGATGACCGAGGCCACTGGACCGAACACTTCTTCCTGCATGATCTTCATCGAATTGCTGTCGCATTCGAACAAGGTCGGCTCGTAAAACCAGCCTTCGCCCAGATTCTGCGGACGCTTACCGCCCAGGCGCAGGTGTGCGCCTTCGGCGATTGCATCGGCGACAAGGCCTTCGACCACCGCCAGTTGCTGCGCAGTGGCCATGGGGCCCATTTCGCTAGTGTCGTCCTGCGGGTTACCGATGCGGATACGTTTGGCTCGCTCGACCAGACGCTCGACGAACTCATCGTAGATTTCGTCTTGCACCAGCAGCCGTGAACCGGAGACACAGCTTTGACCGGAGGCAGCGTAGATCCCTGCGATGACGCCATTGATCGCGCTGTCGAGGTCTGCGTCGGCAAAAATGATGTTCGGTGATTTGCCCCCCAGTTCTAGGGACAGTTTTGCAAAGTTTTCAGCACTGCTGCGCACCACATGCCGCGCTGTGGCGGCACCGCCGGTGAAGGCAATTTTGCGTACCAGCGGATGACGGGTGAGGGCCGCGCCGGTGCTTGGGCCGTAACCGGTGACAACGTTGACCACGCCCGGCGGAATGCCGGCTTCCAGCGCCAGGCGGGCGAGCTCGAGAATGGTCGCCGAGGCGTGTTCCGAAGGTTTGATCACGATGGTATTGCCCGCGGCCAGCGCGGGGGCCAGTTTGATCGCGGTCAGGTACAGCGGGCTGTTCCAGGGAATGATCGCGGCGACTACGCCCATCGCTTCGTGCACCGTGTAGGCAAACAGATCAGGCTTGTCCAGCGGCAGTGTGCCGCCTTCGAGCTTGTCCGCCAGGCCCGCGGAGTAGTGGAAGAACTCCGGCAGGTAGCTGACCTGGCCACGGGTTTCGCGAATCAGCTTGCCGTTGTCGCGGCTTTCCAGCTGCGCCAGATGTTCTTTGTTGTCAGCGATCAGATCGCCCAGGCGACGCAGCAGTTTACCGCGAGCAGTGGCGGTCAGGCCGCGCCAAACTGGGCTGTCAAAGGCAGTCTGCGCAGCTTGGACAGCGCGCTCGACGTCGGCTTCATCCGCATCGGGCAATTGCGCCCAGGCTTGGGCCAGCGCCGGGTTAAGGCTTTCAAAGGTCTTGCCGGAAAGGGCATCGACCCATTCACCGCCGATGCACATCTGGAAGCGTGCGAGTGTCATGCAACGATCCCCTTTATAGAGTTTTGTCGGGAGTGCGCTGTGTCGAGAAACTCCAGCAACAGCTGGTTGACCAGGCGCGGCGATTCTACGGGCATCATATGTCGCTGCTCGGCGAGCACGGCAACTGTCGCGCCGGGAATTCGCTCAGCCAATTGCATGGCCATTTGCGGTGTCGAGCCTGGATCCAGTTCACCGGTGGCGATCAGGGTCGGCACTTGAATACTGGCCAAGTCTTCGGCGCGGTACATGTCCTGGGTCGCGAACAGCTCATAGGTGGTCAGGTAACCCTGAGGGTCATTGGCGGCCAAGGTCTGGCGCAAGGCTGCAATCTGCGCTGGATTGGCTGCCTGGTATTCGCGGCTGAACCAGCGCGACAGTGCTGCTTCGGCGTTGGCATCCGGTCCGTGCTCGGCCGCCTGACTGGTGCGGGCGATCACACCGGCGCGCTGTTCGGCGCTGCGATTGAACACGCTGTTGAGCACCACCATGCCTTGCAGGCGTTGCGGGTAATGCAAGGCAAAGGCCCGTGCTACCAGCCCACCCATGGAAAAACCGATCACCGTCGCCTGAGGCAATTGCAGGTGGTCGAGCAGCTCCAGTAACTGGTTGGCATAGCCAAGCAGGGGAGTACCGCTTTGCGGGCGTGGGCTGGCGCCATGGCCGAGCATGTCGTAGGCAATCACGCGGTATTTCGTGGCCAAGCCAACGACTTGGCCGCCCCACATTTCTTTGTTCAGGCCCACGCCGTGGATCAAGACCACGGGCTGGCCTTGGCCGGTCGCCAGGTAACTGGTGCCAGCCGGGGTGCGTTCAGCGGTGAGCCGAATCATGGAGCGCTCCTGCATGCCTTTTTGTTGTAGGTGCTCTCACCGGAATTACTGAGCTTTTTCGGCAGCCAGTTCTTCCAGGTCGATGTAACGGTTGCCTATACGTGGGTGCAGGCGGCCGCCATCGGCGCAACCCAGAACTACGACGATTTCGTCGGCACGTGGTGCATCTTCGATCTTCATTTCCAACGTGATGTAGTGCGAACGCAGACCTTCATCGTCCTTGTGCATCATCGGAATCTGGATCGAGGTGCCCGGACCGCCGCGCTTGTTGGTAAAGCTCAAGTAGCTCTTGGCTTTAACCGCTTCGCGGTAATGGTTGCCAAAACGCAGGGTGTGGATGACGGCGGAGGCGTGCTCGATTTCACCATCGGCGCCCACTACGGCCGCTTTACCGTAAGCCTCGATCTTCTCGGCACCGCCGATGATGCTCAGCAGACGTTCAACCATCAGTGCTCCGAGGTCGGAGCAGTTGGCGCGAATTTGTGGCTTCAGGTCTTCGACAAAGCCGTTGCCCAGCCAAGGGTTCTTCATCACTACGGCGAGACCGACCATGGTTACAGGTGTATCGGTGGCCTTGCCGCCTTCGATAAAGGTTTCTTCGACGTAGCTGACGATCTTGCGGATTTCGAAACTCATGAGCTGCTCCGTATAGGATGGAAGGTGTCTGCGTGTCTTATGGTATACCATAATACCATGCGCACAAGTCCCAGCCATGAGTTTGTGTTCGAACAGTCGATAAATGGCCAGTACCACGTCTTGGTGGCAGTAAAGGCACCTGCATTAGGGATCGCCTGACTCAGCAGGCTCTGCTGCTGCAGCTCACGCTAATCTGATGCGCCTGGGGCTCAGCAGGCACACCGCGTCTGCATATCTGCGTTTAATGGCCGAGTTCTGGAGCTGCGCACATTCACTTATTCCTACACCTCTAAAAGGCTTACTGCTGCTGACGTGCGGGAATCACGCAGGGACTGGGCCGCAAGCTCAAGCAAGATAGTGGCTTGCTTGCGCTGCTGATTGCTCAACTCGGCGGAGGTGAATTGGTAGTTGAGCGTCGCAACAGTGATTGAAACGCAAAGCATGACGAGTGTGAGCGTCATCACCATTTTGCCCGCTATCGAATGTTTCATCCTCGATCTCTTTTTTGTTTTTGGATGGTTTTTTCGGCAATAACAGACTCACGCAGCGGTCGGTTTCACTCTGATGTCGCTCGCCGTATCACGGAATAGCCGGGGCGACATGCCGAACGCTGATTTGAAATGCCTGCTGAAGTGAGAGCTGCTGCCATAGCCCCAAGCGTAGGCAATCTCGGTGAGCGAGCGATGGGCATGTTCCCGGTTGCGCAGATCTTCGGCGCAGCGCGACAAGCGCCGTTGCCAGATGTATTCGCTGATGCTGCAACCGACCTCATCCTGGAACGCGCGATGCAAGCTGCGCACCGAGCACTGCTCGGCATTGGCGATACGTTCGATGCTCAGCTCCCGGTCGGCCAAATGCCGCTCGATATACGCCTTGAGGCGGTTCTGCTTGAAGAAGCGGAAGTCGTGTTCGAGTTGCTTTTCTTCCTGTTTGTTCTTCAGAACGTTATCCAAAAGGCCGACGATACTGTCGCCGATCAGTCCGGCCGAGTTGTTGTTGAGTAAGGGGTATTGGCTGTAAGCATCACTGATCAGGTGCATCAGCATTCGGCCCAGTCCATTGCGACCGTTGATATGCATATCGCCCGCGTCCGCCAGTCGTCCGGCTGAGCCTTGGAAAAGCAGGATGAAATGTTCGCAGCCTTGGGTGCTGGTAACGTTGAACGGCTGGCCGCTGTCGACTAATAGCATCTCGTCAGGCGCTAATGCACTGCTGTGCCGACCTTGTTCGAAATGGCTGACGCCAGCAATCTGAAGTATCAACATCCGCGGGGTGTCGAGTGAGTCGACCGCTTTGCTCAGATGGCGTGAGTATCGATGCGCGCTGGCGGTCATCCGGCAGAAACGCAACTGACCTAAATCTCCATATTCAAGCCGCCCCTGAAAGTTGCTGTTATGCAACGGGTCGATGACAGTCGACTCCAGGCGTTTGATATAGTCCGGCGTGCGACCCAGGTGATCACTCATGAACTCTTTCCACTTCATCAGTCGGTCAGAGCGAACAACTTGATCGGTGGACACACAGGCTAAATTGTTCATTTTTCGCCTCTATTTTTTATTGTTTTGTTGTTGATTGGTCAGTATTGGTAAATGGTCAGAAGGGGTAGTTATGGCCACCGGGTTGCCAGGTTACCCAGTGGGCACGGGTGAACTCATCCAGGGCATAGTGGCCATTGAAGCGTCCAAGGCCGGAATTCTTTTCACCGCCGAATGGAGCGTTAGGCTGATCGTCGACGGTGATGTCGTTGATGTGGGTCATCCCAGCCACAATGCCACGGGCAAAGTTCAAGCCGCGGGCCATGTCCCGGGTGAACACCGCGCTGGACAGGCCATACTCGCTGGCGTTAGCCAACTCTAGGGCATGAGCTTCGTTTTCTGCGATCAGCAGCGGCAGCAATGGCCCGAAGGTTTCATCGCGCGCCAGCTCCTGATCGGCGCCCACCTCACCGAATACGTGGGCAGGCAGTACCAGTCCGGATGCGTCGCCTCCACAAAGCCGCTTTAGGCCTGCGCTCTCGGCCACGTCGATCTTGCGCAGCAGTCCATCGAGCTGGTTCTGATTAACCACAGGTCCAATCACAGTGTCTGCGTTGGCGGGGTCGCCGGTCTTGAGATTGCGTACCCGCTCCACGACCAGATCAGCGAAGTCGGCGTAAAGCGAGCGATCGACGATCACCCGGTTGACGCTCATGCAGATCTGGCCCTGATGCAGAAAGCGCCCGACCACAGCGGCATGCGCCGCTATTTCAATATCGGCATCAGCCAATACCACCAGCGGAGCGTTGCCGCCCAGCTCCAGCGCAACGCGTTTGATGTGTTTGCCGCCGGTAGCGATCCGGCCGACGTTACGACCTACATCCGTTGAACCCGTGAAGGAGATCAGGCTCGGTACCGGGTGTGCGACGAACGCATCACCGATCTCCGAACCCGCGCCGACCACGACATTGAGCGAGCCATTGGGGAAGCCTGCTTCTTCGAACAGATGCGCAATAAGCAGGCCACCGGTGACAGCGGTGTCGCTGGCGGGCTTGAGCACTACAGTGTTACCGAGCGCGAGTGCCGGCACTACCGAACGCATGCTCAGATACAGGGGAAAGTTCCACGGACTGATAACACCAACCACACCCAATGGTTCGCGGAAGACAAAGCTCTGTTCGCCGGGCTTGTAGCTGGTCAGGATCCGGCCTTCAACCTGCATAGGCAAGGTTGCGCACTCACGAACAAGGTTCAGGGTGAGCTGCCATTCCATGCCCGCTTTGATGCGCGTGCTGCCGGACTCGCGGATCAACCAGTCGATGATTTCTTCACTGCGGTTCTGGATGACGTGAGCCAGTTTTTCCAGCTGTGCACTGCGCTCTGTTGGATGCAGTTGTGCCCACTCGGTTTGCGCGCGATGTGCAGCCTGATAGGCATCATCGAGGTCGGCAATAGACGCCAGGGGCATTTCCAGCAGTTGTTCGCCATTGAAGGGGTTGCGGTCGTCCAGTCTTCGTAAGGAGCGACCTGTACGCCAGGTGCCGTTGATGTATTGGTCGCCATTAATGGCGTAAGGGGCGAAACGTTGAGTCGTCATAGTCTTACCTTTGGAATCAGGTGGTCGCGTCGTTCAAGGACGTCGATGATGTAAAAACCTTGTTCAGCTCCTGATCCAGGCGCGTCCCCAGGAATTGAGCG
>NZ_JAMFRV010000354.1 GCF_026224925.1 Pseudomonas sp.
AGCGCTAAGCGTGGCGCCGACGGTGCTTGAGCATGGGCGTTTGCTCGAAAGCCGGGAGCGATTGCAGCAGGTGCTGAGCATTGCTGGCGGCGAAATGAACAGCCTGCATCAGCAGCTTTCCGGCGCTGGGCATGCGGTGCTATTGACCGATGCGCGCGGGGTCATCCTCAACTGCATCACCGCCCCCACCGAACACACAATTTTCGAGCGCGCCGGCTTGTGGCTGGGCGCGGACTGGAGCGAAGCCTGTGAGGGCACCAACGGTATCGGCACCTGCCTGGTCGAACGTCAGTCGCTGACCATCCACCAGGATGAACACTTTCGTGGCCGTCACACCGGACTGACGTGCTCGGCAAGCCCTGTATTCGACCCCCATGGTGATTTGCTCGCCGTGCTGGATGTGTCGTCGGCGCGGCATGACGTGTCTCGGCAAAGCCAATTTCATACCATGGCGCTGGTCAATCTGTCGGCGAAGATGATCGAGCGCGGCTATTTTCTGCAGCGGTTCAATGATCAATGGTTGCTGCGGTTTCACCTGCAGGCGGAGTCCGTCGGCTTGTTCAGCGAAGGCTTGATGGCATTCGATGGCGAAGGGCGAGTCAGCGCAGTCAATCAGAGCGCCCTGAACCTGCTGGGGTATGGGCGCGGCAATTTACTCGGTCAGTCGGTGAGCGCCTTGTTCGAGTGTTCGCTGGATGAATTACTCGCCCGCGGCAGTGCGCACCCCAGTGCCACGTGGCCGCTGCGCACCCGCGATGGTCGGCGTTTGTTTGCGCTGTTGCGCGGGCAGCCGCGCAGTGTGCCGAAACCCCCGTCCGCTCCCGTACCTGTTGCCACACCTCGTCTGAGTGGTATTTGCTTGGACGACGCCGCCTTACAAAATGACTTTCGCCGCGCACTAAGGGTGTTTGAGCGGGACGTGCCATTGCTGGTTAACGGCGAAACCGGTTCAGGCAAGGAGGCGTTTGCCAAAGCGGTGCACCAGGCTAGTTTGCGCAGCGACAAACCATTTGTGGCCCTGAACTGTGCAGCAATACCGGAAAGTCTGATCGAAAGTGAGCTGTTCGGCTATCGCGGCGGCAGTTTTACCGGCGCACGCAAAGAGGGCATGCAGGGCAAGCTGCAGCAGGCCGATGGCGGTACCTTATTTCTCGACGAAATTGGCGACATGCCATTGGCCCTGCAGACGCGTTTGTTGAGGGTACTTGAGGACCGCTTGGTTGTACCGATCGGCGGCGAACCGCATGCGGTGGATGTAAGAATCATCAGCGCCACGCACCGGAACTTGCTTGAACGGGTGGCGGACGGAAGCTTTCGTGAAGATTTGTACTATCGCCTGAACGGCCTGGAAATCGCCCTGCCGCCGCTGCGTGAGCGCAGTGATAAATCGCAGCTGCTGGATTTTCTGCTGGAAGAAGAGGCGGGCGATCAGGTTGTCGTTCTCGATGAGGCGGCGCGCGCTGCGCTGCTGGATTTCGCCTGGCCGGGGAATGTGCGGCAAATGCGAACGGTGCTGCGTACGGTGGTCGCGCTGTGCGATGAACAACGCATCGGCTTCGATGAGCTGCCACTCGCCATCCGACAAAACCTGTCAGCACCCACGCTGACCCTGGTCAGCGAACACCCACTGGACGATGCCGAGCGCATAGCCTTATTGGCGGTACTAGAAGAACAGCGCTGGCACATGACTCACACTGCAGAACAACTGGGTGTCAGCCGCAATACGCTGTATCGCAAACTTCGTAAGCATGGGATAGCGCGTTAGCTGGGACTGGCGTGTAGAGGATCAAACTGTAGGAGCGCGCTTGCCCGCGATGGAGCGTATGAAGTCGCCAGGAAGAGTTGAGTCGCCAACTCTACGACTGCTATGCAGCCGATCGCGAGCAAGCCCGCTCCTACAGTAACCGGGTTCATTGCGCCAGCCCTCGCCACACACCGCTCGCTAAGCTAACCTGCGCCCATGTTTTACGAGGTTGATCATGCATATTCATATTCTTGGTATCTGCGGTACTTTCATGGGTTCGCTGGCGGTCCTCGCCAAAGAGTTGGGGCACCGGGTCACGGGCTCCGATGCGAACGTCTACCCGCCGATGAGCACCCAGTTGCAGGCGCAGGGCATTGAACTGCATCAGGGCTACGACGCCGCGCAGCTGGACCCGGCACCTGATCTGGTGGTGATTGGCAACGCGCTGTCGCGGGGCAACCCGGCAGTGGAATACGTCTTGAATAAGGGTCTGCCTTACGTGTCTGGCCCTCAGTGGCTAGCTGATCACGTGCTGCAAGGCCGTTGGGTGCTGGCCGTCGCCGGAACCCATGGCAAGACCACCACCAGCAGCATGCTCGCCTGGGTGTTGGAGCATGCGGGCATGAGCCCCGGCTTTTTGATCGGTGGTGTCCCGCAGAATTTCGCAGTGTCGGCCCGTTTGGGTGATACACCGTTTTTCGTGGTCGAGGCTGACGAGTACGACAGTGCGTTTTTCGACAAGCGCTCGAAGTTCGTTCACTACCGCCCGCGCACTGCAATTTTGAATAACCTTGAGTTCGATCACGCCGACATTTTTCCCGATCTGCCCGCGATTGAGCGCCAATTCCATCACTTGGTGCGGACCATCCCGAGCGAAGGCTTGGTGATTCACCCTACTACTGAACCGGCGTTGTTGCGGGTTATTCAAATGGGCTGCTGGACCCCGGTGCAAACCACCGGTGAAGGCGGGCAGTGGCAGGCGCGTTTGCTCAGCGAAGACGGTTCGCGCTTTGAAGTGATTTTCGAAGGTATTGTGCAAGGCGTGGTCGAGTGGGACATGACTGGGCAGCATAACGTCGCCAATGCGCTGGCCACGTTGGCAGCCGCTCGGCATGTGGGCGTAGTGCCGAAGCAGGGTGTTGAGGCTCTGAGTGAGTTCAAAAGCGTTAAGCGACGCATGGAGAAGGTCGCCGAGGTTAACGGCGTCACTATTTATGACGACTTCGCGCATCACCCGACGGCCATTGCCACTACCCTTGATGGCCTGCGCAAACGCATCGGCGATGCGCCGTTGATCGCGATCGTCGAGCCCCGTTCCAACTCCATGAAGCTGGGTGCACACCGCGACGGGTTGCCGGAAAGTGTACGTCAGGCCGATCAGGTGATCTGGTACGCCCCGGCCAATCTGGGCTGGGACCTCGCAGCCACGGCGGCACTGTGTACCGTGCCTTCTGTAGTGTGTGATTCCCTCGACGCCATCATCGCCAAGGTCAAAAGCCAGGCTCAGCCGGGCACCCAAGTGGTGATCATGAGCAACGGTGGTTTCGGTGGCTTGCATGGCAAATTGGCGGAGGCGCTGAAATGAGCGGCCCGGAGCGCATTACCCTGGCGATGACCGGCGCGTCTGGCGCGCAATATGGTTTGCGCCTGCTCGACTGCCTGGTTCGGGAAGAGCGCGAAGTGCATTTCCTGATATCCAAAGCCGCGCAGTTAGTGCTGGCGACGGAGACCGACGTTTCATTGCCGGCAAGGCCGATGATGATGCAGGCGTTTTTGACCGAATACACGGGTGCCGCCTCAGGGCAGATTCGGGTGTATGGCAAGGAAGACTGGATGTCTTCGGTGGCCTCTGGTTCGGGTTCGCCTGCGGCGATGGTGGTGGTGCCTTGCTCTACCGGCACCTTGTCGGCGATTGCTACAGGTGCCTGTAATAACCTGATTGAGCGTGCCGCCGACGTGACGCTTAAAGAGCGCCGTCAGTTGATTCTTGTGCCGCGTGAAGCGCCGTATTCCAGTATTCATTTGGAGAACATGCTTAAGCTGTCGAACATGGGGGCGATCATTTTGCCCGCGTCGCCAGGCTTTTATCACCAGCCACAAACCATCGATGACTTGATCGATTTCGTCGTCGCACGGATTCTGAATCTATTGAACATCCCTCAAGACATGCTGCCGCGCTGGGGCGAACACCACTTGAGCGCCGATGAATAAGCCGCTGTTGCTGACCTTGATGGTATTAACGCTGACCGGCTGCGCGACGGCCCGAACCCTCGACGCCGCCCAAACGGGTGCGCCGGTGGTGTACTCGGGCGCGAGACTGGATATGTACGCAATAAACGGCGGCTGCTGCGCCAAGGATCACTTTGGTGCCGAGGCACCCAGCTGGCCCAGTATCGACCTGCCAGCCAGTGCCCTGCTCGATACCCTGCTTTTACCGCTGTCGCTAATGACAGTGCTGGGCGTAGGCTTTTCTGCGACCGGTGGGCTGTAAGGTCATCGTAGGACCGAATTCATTCGGGAAGGCCGTAACGCGCTTTTCAGACAAGCCACGCCGCTCGCTTCCCGAATGAATTCGGTCCCACAGGAATTTTGGCAAGGCCCGACAATGCTCCGGGCTATTTACCCAACTTACTCAATTCTTCCGCCTCGACAATCCGCACGCCGTCCTGTTCTTCCAGCGCCAATCGCCACAGTGCGCGGGCTACGGAGCAGGCGTCGATGCCGCGGTATTTGCCGGGAATCAGCTTCGCGAAGGGCGCTGCCAGTTGTTCGGCCAGACGTTGTTCCGAGCGTTCGCCGATCAGCAGTGAAGGTCGGGCGATGGTCAGTTGGGGCCAGCCCTGATCCATGAGCGCTTTTTCCACTTCACCTTTGACCTGGCTGTAAAAGATGCTGGATTTCGGGTCGGCGTTCACCGCACTCATCACCACCAAATGCCGTGCGCCCAGCTCTCGTGCGCGTTTGGCGAATGCCACCACCAGATCAAAGTCGATGGCGCGAAACGCTTCTTTGGACCCGGCCTGTTTGATCGTACTGCCCAAGCAACAAAAAGCGATATCCACAGGACCGCTCAAGGTGGGCAACAAGACAGCCAATTCCCCCACCGGATTTTCCAGGTGAGGATGGTCCGCCAGCGGGCGACGCGTCGGCGCCAACACGCGACTGACCGTGGGCTCGTTGAGCAGGCGATCAATCAAGTGTTCGCCGGTCAGGCCGGTGGCACC
>NZ_JAMFRV010000355.1 GCF_026224925.1 Pseudomonas sp.
ACCGAATTCATTCGGGAAAGCGGGCGCCTCGGTCTTCCTTATAAAACACTGCCTCAAAACCCACCTCTAAGCCCCTGGCTCCCGCGAATCAAATCGTAGGCTTTGCGCGCCAGCGGGTTAACCGTGTTCGGTCGAATCCACAGATGGTACGTGACGTCCGGCAAGCGCGGCAGGCCATCGTTTTCACCCAGTACGCGCATGTCCGGGCCGAGCATTTCCATGCTGCGCGGAGTGACGCCAAGGCCCGCACGGGTCGCCGCCTTAATACCAATCAGATTCGACGCCAGATACGCCTGACGCCACGGAATATTCGCGCGCTCCAGCGCCTCCAACGCATAGCGCCGATAAATGCTCGGCTCATCCACCAGAATCAGCGGCAGCGGTTCGCTGGGTACATGAATGTACTGCGCCGAACAAATCCACCACACCGGCGAGGTACGCAAGGCGAAGCCTTCGAGGCTTGGGTCTTCTCGGGTAGAGATCACCATGTCCACCTTGCCACGGTGCAAGTCCTCCATCAGAAACGGGCTGCGACCGACGTCGATCTCCAGGCGCAAACGCGGCGCAGAGCGGGCGATGTGGCTGAGGATCGGCGGCAAAATCGTGTCGGCGATGTCATGCGGCGAGCCGATGCGCAGCACGCCGCTGAGGCTGCTTTCGCGCAGAGAACTCAGGGCTTCGTCGTTCAGCGAAAGCATCTGCCGCGCATGCCGCAGCAATTGCAGGCCTGGTTCAGTGAGGTGCTTTTGGCGACCTTGCTTGCGAAACAACGTCACGCCCACCTGCTGCTCCAAGCGCTGCATGTGTTGCGTCACTGATGATTGGGTGCGCGCCAGATGCACGCCGGCTTCGGCAAAGCTGTGGTGATCGACCACCGCAATAAACGTGCGCAGCAATTCAAGATCAAGGGTCAAAAGGTCGGACATGAGGGCTCGTCGAGGCTGAATTCATATCAAAAGGCATGACTAATACATTACATATTTTTATGTATTCGTGAAGTTGTTTTTTTATGACCGGCCGCAAAGTCCCTAAAACAGGCGATATAGCCTATTCGGGTATCACTCGAATCCAGAAAGTTATAACAATATTAGATATTTGAATTTCCGTTATGCCATGGCTATCCCTAGCATGCCTCTCCATCAGATCGGGAAACGCCGATCATCTTCAGGGGAAGTTCATGCCGTACCAGCACCCGCGCGTTCGCCGTTTGTTACCCGTCATGCTCGGCGCCGTTTTGACGGTTGCGGGCATAGGCGTCGCCCAGGCCGATGCGACACTGGACAAGATCCAGCAACGTCATCGTCTGGTGGTTGGCGTGGTGCTGTCGGGCGGCCCGTTCGGCTCCATTGATCCGTCCACCCAAGCGCCAAAAGGGATGAACGTTGATTTGGCCAACGACCTTGGGCGGCAATTGTCGGCCGAGGTCGAATTGGTTCCGGTGCTGCCCGCCAACCGCGTGCAGTTCTTGCAGCAGGGCAAAGTCGATCTGCTGATCGCTAACATGGAATGGACCCCGGAGCGCGGGCAGATTCTGGGCTTTGTGCCGACCCCGTTCTACCGGGTTGGCGGCACCGCAGCCGTGGCTAAAGACAGTAAAATCAGCCGCTGGGAAGACCTTAAGGGCCAGCCGGTTTGCACCTCTCAGGGCAGCAGTTACGTGAAGCCGCTGGCTGAATTGGGCGCTGATATCAAAGCCTTCAAAAGCTCCTCCGAATCGTTACTGGCCCTGCGCGGCAACAACTGCGTCGCGGCGGTGCACGACGCCACACTGATCAACCCCCTGTTGGCTGACAGTGCTGAATGGGCGAACTATCGCGCCATTACCCCGGAGCTGAACCCGGCGCCTTCAGTGATCTGGACCCGCCGCGGCGAGACCGACACCCAAGCGCGGCTCGACACCATCGTCAAAGCGTGGCACCGCAGCGGCTGGCTGATTCAGGCCGAGCAACGCAACCACATCAGCCCGGCCTCACCGGCACTACTGGAATTGCAGAAGCAATTCCAAAGCGCCGGCGCTTAATCCTGCCCCATCACTTTTCGCACGCTTATACGACCCCAGGTTCGCTCAAGGTAGTCATTCATGAATCCGTTATTTTCCGGCAAAACCCTTTTGGCGTTGCTGCTGACCCTGAGTGCCGGGCTGGCCCAGGCCGATGCCACGCTGGACAAGATTCAGCAACGGCACAAAGTCAGCATCGGCGTGATCCTCAGTGGTCCGCCGTTCGGCACCATCGACCCCAAGACCCGTGAGCACTTGGGTTACAACGTTGAATTGGCCAAAGGCATCGCCCAACGCCTGGGCGTGGACGTAGAAACGGTCTCGGTACTGGCGCCCAACCGCGTGCAGTTCTTGCAACAAGGCAAGGTCGACCTCCTGGTCGCCAACATGCAGTTCACCGAAGAGCGCAGCCAGATTCTCGACTACGTTCCAACGCCTTACGAGCAAGTGGGTGGTGCGGCGTTGATGAACAAAAACTCGGGTATTACCCGCTGGGAAGACCTAAAAGGTAAGCCAGTGTGCGTGTCCCAGGGCAGCAACTTTATCAAGCCGTTGCAAGAAACCTATGGCGCAGAAATCAAAGCGTTTAAAAGCCAGTCGGAATCACTGCTGTCATTGCGCGGCAATGGCTGCGTGGCGGCGGTGCATGTCAGCCCAACCATGCATGCGCTGCTGAACGACGCAGAATGGGCTGACTACAACACCCCGCTAAGCGATCTGATTCCTTCGGATTCGGTCATTTGGGTGCGCAAGGGCGAGCACGATATTCAAGCAAAACTCGACGCCATCGTGCGCGACTGGCACCGCAGTGGCTGGCTGATCGAACTCGGCGAACGCACTGGCATGCCGCCGTCTCAAGCGCTGCGTGACCTGCATGAAAAATACCGCAACGCCGCGCCTCTGGAGGCCACCCGATGAGTGAGTTGTTTGCAGGGCTTCAGCAATTACTCGGCGTCAGCCATGTGCAAACCGGCGAGGAAGCTGCACCTTACCTGACCGATAAACAAGGCCGTTATGTCGGCGCGGTGGTCGCCGCCGTGCACCCGGCCAATACTCAAGAAGTCGCCGCAGTGGTTCGACTTTGTGTGCACCACAACGCACCCATAGTCGTGCAGGGCGGCAATACCGGGCTGATGGGCGCGGCAACTCCAGATGCCAGCGGTACCGCGGTTTTACTGTTGCTTAACCGCTTGAACCGAGTGCGTGAGGTCGATACCGACAACGACACCCTGACAGTTGAAGCCGGCTGCATTCTGCAAAATGTGCAGGACGTGGCGCGCAACGCCGGTCGGCTGTTTCCGTTGAGCCTGGGTGCTGAAGGCAGTTGCACGCTAGGCGGAAATCTCGGGACCAACGCAGGTGGCACCGCAGTGTTGCGCTATGGCAATACTCGCGAGTTGACGCTGGGCCTGGAAGTGGTGACGGCTCAGGGCGAAATATGGAATGGCCTGCGCGGTTTACGCAAAGACAACACCGGCTACGACCTGCGCGACCTGTTCATCGGCAGCGAAGGCACCTTGGGCATTATTACCGCCGCAACGTTGAAACTGTTCCCGTTGCCCAAGGCCCAGGCCACGGCGCTGTTGGCGTTCGAGTCGCTGGCGCAAGCGGTAGCATTTCTTTCCCATGCGCGTGCCGGTTTCGGTGCCAGCCTGACCGCCTTCGAGCTGCTCACTGCCGATTGCCTGACGCTGCTACGTGAGCAATTTCCCGATGGTCCTCAACCATTTATTCACGCCACCCAACCGTGGTTCGCGCTGTTGGAGCTGTCGGATAATCACAGCGACAGTCATGCTCGGGAATCTTTCGAAACGGTGCTCGGTGCAGCATTCGAAGCCGAACTGCTGGCCGATGCGTTGATCGCCGACAGCATCGCCCAGAGCGAAGCGCTGTGGCAGTTGCGCGAGAACATGAGCGAGGCGCAGGCCCGTGCCGGGCGCAACATGAAACACGACATTTCGGTGCCGATTTCTAAAGTGGTTGAGTTTGTTGAACACACCGACGCCTTGTTGCAGGCGCATTTTCCCGGAGTGCGGCATTACACCTTCGGGCATTTGGGCGACGGCAATCTGCACTACAACGTCGCGCATCCGATTGGCTCGACCGTCGCGGCGCACATGGCCCACTACGAAGCACTCAGCCTGTTGGTCCACGACAGCGCCCATGCCCACAGTGGCTCGATCAGCGCCGAGCACGGTATTGGGCAACGCAAACTGGCGATGCTGCCGCGCTACAAAAGTGCAGTGGAGCTGGACCTGATGCAGCGCATCAAGCAGGCACTCGACCCTCTCGGCCTGCTCAACCCGGGCAAGGTTTTATCGCAGCAAACTGTAAAAGGAAGCCTGTAATGAGCCTGCGTCTGTCGCAACGTGTGCAACGCGTTTCCCTGTCCGCCAATGCCGCCGCCAAATCCGGCGTCACTGCGTTGCGTGAAGCCGGCCGGGACATTCTGGACCTGACCACCGGCGAGCCTGATTTCGACACCCCGGACCACATCAAACAGGCGGCCTACGCAGCCATTGCCGCTGGTGCCACCAAATACACGCCGACGCCAGGTGTACGGGCATTACGCGAGGCGGTGCAACGCAAGCTCAAGCGCGAAAACCGTCTGGACTATTCGCTGCCTTCGATAGTGATTGCCAACGGTGCCAAACAGATCATCTTCAATGCGTTCGCCGCGACCCTCGATGACGGCGATGAAGTCCTGGTGCCGGTGCCGTATTGGCCATCGTTTCCGGACAGCGTGCGTTTCAATGGCGGCGTGCCGGTGTTGATCGAATGCGGCCTGGAGCAGGGCTGCAAACTGCTTCCTGCTCAGCTTGAATCACACATTAATTCACGGACACGCTGGCTGATCCTCAACGGCCCTGGCAATCCCAGCGGCGCGGTCTACAGCGAAGCCGAGTTGACGGCATTGGCCGACGTGCTGCGACGTCATCCGCAGGTGCTGATCCTGCTGGATGAGCTGTACGAACACATTCGCTTCGATGATCGCTCCCCGTTGAGTTTGCTCAACGTTGCGCCTGATCTACAGCCTCGCTGCCTGTTGGTGGGTGGCGTGTCGAAAACCTACGCCATGACCGGTTGGCGTATCGGTTTCGGCGCCGGTCCAGAACGTCTGACTACGGCGATGACAGTGGTCCAGTCGCAATCCACCTCGGGCGCCTCATCGGTGGGGCAAGCGGCAGCTTTGGCTGCTTTCGATGGCGGGCTGGCGTTTCTGCCGGAGCAAGTCGCGGCCTATCAGCAACGGCGCGATCTGCTGGTGTCAGCATTGAGTCTGGTGGATGGCCTTGACGTGCTCACGCCGCAAGGTGGTTTCTTTGTGTTCGTGCGCTGCGGCGGATTGTTGGGCCGTTACCGTGAAGACGGTCGCCGCCTGAACGACGATGGGGACGTGGTTGCTTATCTGTTGGACGAAGGCGTTGCCGGCGTTGCGGGCAGTGCTTACGGGCTGTCACCGTGGTTTCGTCTGTCGATTGCCACCGCCACCAGCAGCGTCATCGAAGCCGGTCGGCGTATCGCTGATGCCTGCGGGCGCCTGCGGCTCGAGGCCGATCTATGAGTGATTGGCTGGCGCTGTTTGTCCATTGGACCGCCGGGTTTGGTTTGAACTACGGCTTTCTGCTGGACGCCTATCAGCGCGGCTCGTTGGTCAATGGCGCACTGACCAGCATTTTGCTCTGCGCATGTACCATCGTCGGCAGCTTGCTGGCGGGGGTGACGTTGGCTGCCATGTTGACCTCCGGCAACCCATATCTGGCGAAACCGGCGCGGGTGTTTATCGAGGTCACGCGCAACACGCCCACCCTGGTGCAGTTGTATTGCGCGTTCCTGGTATTGAACATGCTGTTGACTCAGGCAGTCGGCGCAGCCAACCCGCTGACGCCGTTTGCCTGGGTGGTCATCGTGATTTCCTTACACAAGGGCGCGTTCCACGCCGAAGCTTTGCGCGCCGGTATTGAAGCCGTGCCTGCGGTGACACTTGAGGCTGCCGCCTCGTTGGCGTTCAGCAGCCGTCAGTTGTTGTGGAATGTGCAACTGCCGCTGGCCCTGCGGTTTGCCTTGCCGTCGCTGATCAACAACCTGATCGACCTGGTGAAGATGACCGCAATCGCCTCGGCGATTGCGGTGGGGGATATCACCTACGCCGCGATCATGATCTGGACCCAAAGCGATAACGTGTTGGAACTGATGATTTTGATTCTGCTGTTTTTCGGCCTGCTGAGCTTCGTCGTCAACTGTGTGGGACGCTTTCTTGAAGCACACCTGAGGATGCCCGGCTATGGCCATTGAATCATCGGTAGCCGTCGACAAACCGTCAGCGACCTGGCCGCGTCGGCACGTGGGCAAACTGTCATTGTTAGTCATTGCCGTGGCCTGGCTGGTGTTTGGCGCGCCGAACAGCCCAGTGTTTGCCGCCTTGGTGGAATGGTCGCCGGCGCTGGCTGTGGGTTTCGGTCAAAACATTTTGATCAGCCTGTTGGCGATTGGTATTGGCTCTCTGTTGGGGCTGCTGGTGGGTGCATTGGCCTTGTCGCCACTGTGGGTCACACGCTTGCCCGCACGCATTTGGGTTCAGGTGTTCCGCAATGCGCCGTGGCTGGTACTGATCTACTTCACTACCTATGCGTTTCCGTTCGAGATACACGTGGGCAACGCTTATCTGCCATTTCCCGATTGGCTGAAAGTTACCGTTGGCCTGGCGTTGCCCGCCAGCGCTAATGTCGCGGAGATCTTTCGCGGCGCGATTGCTTCGATTCCCAGCACCCAATGGGAAGCCGCGCGGTCACTGGCATTCACGCGTGGGCAGATCTTTCGTTCGATTATCTTGCCGCAGTGCTTTAAACGCATGTTGCCGCCGTGGATGAACCTGTACGCGGTGATCACCATGGGCACTGCGCTGGCGTCGCTGGTCGGTGTGCATGACTTGATCGACACCGCACAAATCGCCAGCAATACCGTCAATCGTACCGGCTTTACTGTGCTGATTTACTTCAGCGTATTGGCGCTGTTTTTCGCCTACTGCTACCCGATCTCCCGATTGACCCAGCGCCTGGAGCGACGTTATGCCTTCTACTGAAACCGGCTCCGATTCGCTACTGGTCAGCCTGCGCGACGTGCATTTGTCATTCGCCAACAACCCGGTGCTCAAAGGCATCGACCTTGACGTGCAGCGCGGTCAGGCAGTGTCGATCATTGGCCCGTCCGGTTCCGGCAAGTCGACCATTCTGCGTTGCATCACCGGCCTGTTGCTGCCCCAGCGCGGCAGCATCCGGGTTGGTGATACCCAAGTGGACACATTGACCCGCGAAGCCGAGCGTATCGAGCTGCGCAAGCGCGTCGGTTTTGTCTTCCAGCAATACAACCTGTTCCCGCACTTGTCGGTGCTGGAAAACCTGGTGGTCGCGCCGCGAAAAGTGCTGGGCCGTGATCGCGCTGAAGCAGAAAAACAAGCCAGGGCCTTGCTCGCCAAAGTGCGCATGGAACACAAGGCTGACGCTTATCCCGGGCAGTTGTCCGGCGGTCAGCAGCAACGAGTGGCCATCGCCCGAGCCCTGGCGATGCGCCCCGAATTGATTTTGTTCGATGAAGTGACCTCAGCGCTGGACCCGGAAACCGTGGGTGAAGTGCTCACGGTGATTCGTGAACTGACCGAGGAGGGCATGACCTGCGTGCTGGTGACCCATGAAATGCGCTTCGCTGAGGAAATCAGCGACGTCGTGTACTTCACTGAAAACGGTGTGATCGTTGAGCACGGCAGCGCGGAGCAGATATTCCAGCGGCCCACCAGCGAACGCACCCAAGAATTTCTACGCCATGCCTTGGGCGACAGCGGACGCCGTCCAACTGCATCCGGCGACCCTTACTTGTTAAGCAATATCAGCCGCTACAGTTTGTCTGTCTGACCTCTATTTCCAGCCTGCCAGAAAGGAGCAACTACCATGAGTACCGCACAGCGCGCCGACGTGATTGAAGACTTCCTCAAGAATATCCGTGTGATCCACCAGCGTGGCGTTGACCGCGCCGCGTTGGTTGAAATTGTCGCCCTGCTTGAAGCCCTGACCGAACGCCATGATCTGTTCAATTTCGAGGCGTTTCCGGCACCGACTCCGGGGCAGGGCAGCAGTGCCTTTCGCTATCGCCTGAACGACGACGGCGATACGCCGACGCTGTATTTGAACTCGTTACTGCCGGGCAAAAGCACCATCGCCCACAACCACGAAACCTGGGCGGTGATCAGTGCGATAGAAGGCCAGGAAATCAATTACGTGTACGGTCGCAGCGATGACGGCAGTGATCCGCAACTCGCCCGTCTGCACCTGGAAAAAGAAGTCATCGTGCAGCCGGGCACTTCAATTTCATTCCTGGGCGATGACTTGCACGGCATTCGAGTTGAAGGCGAGACAGCGACGCTGCACTTCCATTTGTACGGCTTGCCGCTGGAATCGCTTAATGGTCGGTACGGGGTCGATACCGACGGCAAGGTGCTCAACTACAACGCGTCGCAAATGGTCCCGTCGATCAAGGCCTACGCATGATTGATCTCTATTACTGGCCAACCGGTAATGGCTTGAAAGTCGGCATCCTGCTGGAAGAGCTGGAGCAGGATTACCGCATCGTGCCGACCAACATCCGCACTGGCGAGCAGAAGCACGCGGACTTTCAGCGGATTAGTGCCAACGGACGAATCCCGGCGATTGTTGATCATGCACCGAGCGCATTCAGTGAGCCCCTGAGCCTGTTCGAATCCGGCGCTATTCTGAATTACCTGGCGGATAAAGCCGGACGCTTCCTGCCTCCGGCCTCGTCTGTGGAGCGGCAGCGAGTGCAGGAATGGCTATTTTGGCAAGTCGGGCACGTGACGCCGTACCTGAGCCAGTTACAGCTGTTCAAAGAGAAAGCGCCGGAACCTATTCCGTTCGCCCTCGACCTGCTGCAGGCCGAGGCAACCCGATTGTATGGCGTGCTGGAGCGGCGGTTGGGTGAAGTGGCTTATGTGGCGGGGGAATATTCCATTGCTGATATGGCGATTTTTCCGTGGATTCAGCCCTTGCGTCAGGGCCAGGATTTGGCTGTGTACCCGAACATCAACGCTTGGCGCGAACGTATAAAAGCCCGCCCGGCAGTGCAGCGTGCGTACGCCAAAGGACGGGAAGTCGCGGCGAATGAGAAGTCTCTGGCGCTGCAATAGCGGGGTGTCAGACGGGCCTCTTCCCGAATGAATTCGGTCCCACAGGAACAGCTACCGGCCTGCAGATAGGGGCAATCCAGTGGGAGCGAACTTGTTCGCGAAGGCAGCGGCGCGGTGTTTCAGACGAACCGCGCCGTTCGTTTCCCGAATGAATTCGGTCACACAGAATTTTTTAATACCAAACTTAGCGGAACTGCCATGACTTCCATCATCACCCCGAGGCAACTGCAGCAATGGCTATTCGACGGGCAGGAAATTGCTCTGTTCGATGTGCGTGAGCATGGCCAATACGGCGAAGCACACCTGTTCCATGGGGTAAACCTGCCCTATAGCCGCTTGGAGCTTGAGGCGTATCGCCTCGCTCCCAACCGCGCGGTGCGTCTGGTGATATACGACCAGGATGGCGGTGAGCTGGCAACCCGTGCGCTCGATCGTTTACACGCGCTGGGCTACAGTCGCGTGCATGTCCTGGAAGGCGGCGCCGAGGGTTGGTCAGCGGCCGGTTTGCAGTTGTTCGCAGGCGTACACGTGCCGTCCAAAGCCTTTGGTGAACTGGTCGAAGAGGCCAGCTCGACCCCACACATCAGCGCTGAGGAGCTGGCCGACTGGCAGGCCCATGGCAAACCGCTGGTCTTGCTCGACGGCCGCCCGTTCGACGAATACCGCAAAATGACCATCCCCGGTTCGATCTGCTGCCCCAACGGCGAGCTGGGCTATCGCGTACATGATCTGGTGCCAGACGATAAAACCCCGATTGTCATCAACTGCGCCGGGCGCACCCGCAGCATTATCGGCGCGCAAACCCTGATCAACCTCGGGCTGAAAAATCCGATCTATGCGCTGGAAAACGGCACCCAGGGCTGGTTTCTGGCTGACTTGCCGCTTGAGCACGGCAGCACCCGGCGCTACCCGGACAGCGTGTCGTCGGATGCGTTGGCCGAACACCGCATCAATGCACAGCAACTGGCCGACCGCGCTGGGGTGAAGACCGTTGATGCGGCACAGGTGCAGGCGTGGGCCGACGATCTTCAGCGCAGTTTGTTCCTGTGCGACGTGCGCACCGCCGAAGAATTTGCTGCTGGTAGTTTGCCGGGTGCGCAACATACCCCAGGTGGGCAGCTGGTTCAGTCCACCGACTTGTATATCGGGGTGCGTCAGGCCCGCGTGGTGGTGGTCGACGCCGACGGCATCCGTGCACCGATTGTCGCCAGTTGGCTAAAACAGCTGGGGCACGACGCCTACGTGTTGGCTGACGGCGTAAACAGCGGCCTGGCGTTAGCGCCGGCCGTCGCTGCGCTGACTCCAACGCTGACAACCATCGACGTCCAATCGTTGGCGGACGCCCTAAAAGACGGCACCGTAGCGCTCATTGATCTACGCCCGAGCATGGCCTACCGTAAGGCTCAAATAGAGGGTTCGCGCTGGTCGATTCGATCAATTCTCGCCGCCGCTGCGGCTCAAGAGTCACGGCCATTAGTGTTGCTGGCTGATGACCCGGCCGTTGCTGCATGGGCCTCTTTAGAATTGAACGAAGCGCAATGTGGGCAACTTCGCGTGCTTGAGGGCGGACTAAACGCTTGGCAACAGGCCGGTTTGCCGGTGCTGGAAAACCCGGCAAATCCAGCAAGTGAGCACTGCATCGATTTTCTGTTTTTCACCCATGATCGCCACTCGGGCAATAAGGACGCCGCACGCCAATACCTGGCGTGGGAAACCGGTTTGCTGGGGCAAATGACCCCCAATGAAGTGAGCAGCCTGTCACCGCTGCCGGGCAAAAAGGCTCAGCTTCAGGCGCAACACGCTCACGTGCGAACACGGCTGGTTCACGCTGCGCGCACCGCCAAAGGCTCCGGCGGCCGTGCGGTCAACGTATCGGTTACGCGCTTGAGCACGGTGCTATTCGACAACCTCCAGCAAATGCGCGACGCCCGTGCCCGACGTGACCATGAGCGAGTGCTGAGCTATGGCGCGCGAGGTAATCCCACTGCGTTTGCCTTGGAAGACCTGATCACTGAATTGGAAGGCGGCCATCGCACACGGTTGTTTTCCACCGGACTGGCGGCGGTGGCGCAGACCTTTCTCGCGTATTTGCGGCCAGGTGATCACGTCTTGATTACCGATGCGGTGTACACCCCCGTGCGGCATCTGGCTGAAAACTTCCTGATCCCGTTCGGTATTCAGGTGAGCTTCTTCGCCGCCGATGGTTTTGGACTGGAAGCGTTGCTGCAGGCCAACACCAAGATGGTCTACACCGAAGTGCCCGGCTCGCTGCTCTACGAGATGAGCGACCTGCCAGCGATCGCTACGTTGTGCAAATCCCGAGGGATTTTGTTAGCGGTGGATAACACCTGGGGTTCGGGTTACTTGTACCGGCCGCTGACACTCGGCGCGGATATCTCGATCATGGCCCTGACCAAATACGTATGTGGTCATAGCGACGTAGTGATGGGCAGCGTGTGCACCAGCGCAGCGGCCTGGTCGGCGTTGTCGCGCATGAGCGACAGCTTCGGCAACACCGTGAGTCCGGATGACGCGTACCTGGTGCTGCGTGGTGCGCGTACGTTGGCGGCAAGGCTGGAAGTGCACGAACGCCAGGCACTGGAAGTTGCGCACTGGCTGCAAAATCATCCTCAGGTCAGACAGGTCTTCCATCCCGCGCTACCTGAACACCCCGGCCATGCGCTATGGCAGCGGGACTTCAGCGGCAGCAATGGTTTGTTGTCCTTCGAACTGGCTGATTCCGACCCTAACCAACTGGAGCTGTTTATCGGCGCGCTGGAATTGTTCGGTCTCGGCGCATCATGGGGCGGCTTTGAAAGCCTGATCACCGCAGCAGACGTCAAACAACACAGCCGGCAAGGGCAGCCATTCAATCCAGTGCTAAGGCTGCACATCGGCCTGGAAGACGTCGGCGCGTTGATCAAGGATTTGCAGCGCGGGTTTGAGGCGTGCAGTACCTGATCCAGCGTTTTCGTCGGCAAGCTGAACTCCACATTGTGGATTGCCCAAATCCGGCGGCATGCTGAGATTCGGTGGGACCGAACTTGTTCGGGAAGCAGACGGCGCGGTTTGTCAGGTATACCGCGGTGCTACATTCGTGCGGTGGATCTGATACGCCGAGCTGCCCGCTTCCCGAATGAATTCGGTCCCACAGGTAATCCACGATCTCCTGTGTGCGAATTCATTCGCGAATGGCTTCACGCGGTTTAACGGGCCTTTCACTGTGCAGCGCCGAGGCGTTTAGCAGCTCCTGAGTGTAGGGATGCTGCGGCGCTGAAAACACTTGCTGCGACGGACCGTGTTCAACCACTTTGCCATCCTTGATCACGATTAAGTCATGGGCCAGGGCCTGCACCACTGCCAAATCATGGCTGATGAACAGGTAGGTCAGCCCATGGCGTTTTTGCAGGTCACGCAGCAGCGCGATGATCTGCTTTTGTACGGTGCGATCCAATGCCGAGGTCGGTTCGTCTAGTAAAATCAGCGCTGGCTCCAGTACCAGTGCGCGGGCAATGGAGATACGTTGCCGTTGCCCACCGGAAAACTCATGGGGATAACGATGGCGACTTTCCGGGTCGAGTCCAACTTCTTTAAGGACCCGAATCACCGCCGCTTCACGCTCTTCACGCGTACCGATGTTATGGGTCAGCAAGCCCTCGGCAATGATCTGCTCCACCGACATGCGCGGACTCAAGCTGCCAAACGGGTCCTGAAACACTACCTGCATCTGACGGCGCAACGGGCGCATTTGTTGCTGATTACGCAGGCTCAGTTCCGTGCCGCTAAAGCGGATACTGCCCTCGGAATCCACCAGCCGTAAAATCGCCTGGCCGAGGGTAGACTTGCCTGAGCCGGACTCACCAACGATGCCTAGAGTCTTGCCGCGATGCAGTTCCAGGCTCACGCCATCCACGGCCTTGATATAATCACGTGCGCCGCTGAACAGCGGCTTTGGCAACGGAAACCAAACCTTAAGGTCATCCACCGTCAGCAGGTTGTAGTCGTACTCGCTGGGCACGGGTTCGCCGCTGGGTTCGGCCTCCACCAACAAACGGCTGTACGGGTGCTGCGGCGCATTGAACAGCGTTTCGCAGTCCGCTTGCTCGACGATTTCACCCTCGCGCATCACGCACACCCGCTGAGCGATCCGCCGCACCAGGTTGAGGTCGTGGCTGATCAACAATAGCGACATGCCAAGCCGTGACTGCAAGTCGCGCAGCAGTTCAAGAATCTTCTGTTGCACCGTGACGTCCAGCGCAGTGGTGGGTTCGTCGGCGATCAACAGTTCCGGCTCATTAGCCAGAGCCATAGCAATCATCACCCGTTGCCGCTGGCCGCCGGACAACTGGTGAGGGTAGGCCCGAAGGCGCTTTTGCGGTTGTTGAATACCCACCAGTTCCAGCAATTCCAAGGTCCGTGATCTAGCGGCTTTGCCTTTGAGGCCTTTGTGTAACGCCAACACTTCACTGATCTGCTGCTCAACCGTGTGCAGTGGGTTGAGGGAGGTCATCGGCTCCTGGAAGATCATCGCAATGCGGTTACCGCGCAGGCCACGCAGTTGTTTGTCGCTGGCCATGACCAAGTCGAGCCCGTCATAACGGATGCTGCCTTGAGTGCTGACACGTTGGCCCGGTAGCAGGCGCAATATCGAGTGCGCGGTGACAGATTTGCCCGAGCCAGACTCGCCCACCAGCGCCAGGCATTCACCACGGCGAATGTCCAAGTCAAGTCCATGCACCACTTCTTGCCCAGCGAATGCGACGCGCAGGCCACGTATTTCGATCAGGTTGTCGTTCATCTCAATTCCTTGGATCAAAGGCGTCACGGCACGCTTCGCCGATGAAAACCAACAGCGACAGAATCAGGGCCAAGGTAAAAAAGGCCGTGAGTGCCAACCACGGGGCTTGCAGGTTGGTTTTCGCCTCGCCGATCAACTCACCCAGCGACGCACTGCCGACCGGCATGCCAAAGCCGAGAAAATCCAGAGCGGTGAGGGTCGCGATGGCGCCGGTCAGAATGAACGGCAAGTAGGTCAGGGTAGAGGTCATGGCGTTCGGTAGGATGTGCCGACGCATCAGTTCGCCGTCGGTCAAACCCAATGCCCGAGCGGCTTTCACGTACTCCAGATTACGCCCGCGCAAAAATTCAGCCCGGACCACGTCCACCAGCGCCAGCCATGAAAACAGCGACATGATGCCCAGCAACCACCAGAAACTCGGGGCGACGAAACCGGAAAGAATGATCAGCAGGTACAGCACCGGCAGCCCCGACCAGACCTCCAACACACGCTGGCCAATCAGGTCGATCCAGCCGCCGTAATAACCTTGTATCGCGCCGGCACTGATGCCCACCACGGCGCTGATCACGGTCAGGATCAATGCGAACAGAATGGAAACCCGTGCACCAAAAATCACCCGCGCCAGCACATCACGGGCTTGGTCATCGGTGCCCAGCCAGTTAACGGTTGAGGGTGGGCTTGGCGCGGGCCCACTGAGGTCATAGTTGACCGTGTCAAAGCTGAACGGCACCGGTGGAAACAGCATCCAGCCGCCTTTGCCTTCGATCAGTTCATGCACGTACTCACTGGAGTAGTCCGGCGAAAACTCTAGCTCGCCGCCAAAGTCGATTTCGGTGTAGTGCTGGACAATCGGGAAGTACCACTGGCCTTCATAACTGATGATCAACGGCTTGTCGTTGGCGATTAGTTCGCCACACAGGCACACGATGAACAGCCCGATGAATATCCTCAGCGACCAGATGCCCCGACGGTTGGCTTTGAAGTGTTCTATGCGGCGTTTGCCCAGCGGAGAAAGGCTAAACATCAAGCGGTCCTCGCAGAAAAGTCGATGCGCGGGTCAATCAGCATGTAGCACAGGTCACCGATCAGTTTGACCAGCAGACCAAACAAGGTGAACAGGAACAGCGCGCCGAACACCACGGGATAGTCCCGGGAAACCGCTGCTTCGTAGCTCATGCGGCCCAGGCCATCGAGGTTGAAAATGGTTTCAATCAGCAGCGAACCGGCGAAGAACACTTCGATGAACGCTTGAGGAATACCGGCGATGACCAACAGCATGGCGTTACGAAACACGTGACCATAAAGAACGCCTCGTTCAGTCAAACCCTTGGCCCGTGCAGTGACTACGTACTGCCGGCTGATCTCGTTGAGAAAGCTGTTTTTGGTGAGGATGGTTAACGTCGCGAAGCCACCGATAACCAGTGCGCTGACGGGCAATATCAGGTGCCAGAGGTAGTCGCCGATCTTGCCGAAGGTGCTCAGGCTGTCGAAGTCTTCGGAGACCAATCCCTGCACCGGGAACCAACTGACGTAACTGCCGCCGGCAAATACTACGATCAGCATGATCGCGAACAGAAACGCCGGCATGGCGTAGCCGACGATAATCGCCGCGCTGCTCCATACGTCGAACGCGCTGCCGTTTCGCACCGCTTTGCGAATTCCCAGAGGGATCGACACCAAGTAGGTGATTAACGTGGCCCAGAGTCCAAGAGAGATCGACGTCGGCAGCTTTTGCAGGATCAAGTCAGTGACTTTGGCGCCGCGAAAGAAACTGTCGCCAAAATCCAGGTGCGCGTAGTTCTTCAGCATCAGCCACAGGCGTTCATGCATGGGTTTATCGAAGCCGTAGTGGTGCTTGATCTCTTCGACGAGCGCTGGGTCCAGGCCACGGCTGCTGCGTCCGGCACCGCCCACGCCGGCCACTTCGCCGCCTCCGCCACCCGCCCCCTGCGGACCGAAGCCTTGCAAGCGAGCAATCGCCTGCTCTACCGGGCCGCCCGGTGCTGCCTGAACAATAACGAAATTGACCACCAAAATGCACAACAAGGTGGGAAGAATGAGCAGCAGTCGTCGCGCGATATAACGCAGCATTTCAGTGTGCCTCCTGTGTCTTGAGCAACTCACTCATTTGCACGGTGGTCAGTGGTTTCTTGCTCACCTCCCACCAACTTTCCAGGGCTTCGTTGTAGGTGGGCGTGACTTTCGGTATGCCGAAACGGTTGGTGTACACGGTGGGCGTGCCTTGGGAGTAGTAGTTGGGAATCGTGTAGTAATTCCACTGCAGCACCCGGTCCAGCGCACGGGCGTAGTGCACCATGGCATCCCGGGTGTTGGCCTTGACCAGACCGTCGATGATCTGGTCAACGGCCGGGTCGCGCAGGGCCATGGCGTTGGAGCTGCCAACTTCCATTGCGCTTTGCGAGCCATAGAGGCTGTACAGTTCTCGGCCGGGCGACAGCAACGGGTCGGCGTTGTGCGGGAACTGCGCGACGATCATGTCGTAGTCTCGGGCGTTGAGGCGGGTGACGTATTGGGCTGAATCGATGCGACGCAAATCGAGGGTGATACCGATCTGCGCTAAGGTGCGTTTGAAGGGCAGCATCAGCCGGTCAAAGCCGCCTTGGCCGTCGAGGAAGGTGAACTCCATCGGTTGGCCTTGGGCGTTGACCAAACGATCATTTTTCGCGGTCCAGCCGGCGGCTTTCAACAGCTTCAAGGCCTGCAGTTGCTTGTCACGGATGTAGCCACTGCCGTTGGTTTTCGGTGCGTGGTATACGGTGGTGAAGACTTCGTCAGGCACTTGTCCGCGCAGCGGGTTGAGGATTTCCAGCTCGCGGGCATCCGGCAGTTCAGTGGCAGCCATTTCGCTTTTCGGGAAGTAGCTGTCTTGGCGCACATAGAAGCTGCGCATGATCTTCTTGTTGATCCATTCAAAATCCCAGAGCATCGACAGCGCTTCGCGGACGCGGCGGTCTTGAAAAATCGGGTTTTGCAAGTTGAAGATGAAGCCTTGGGCGGCGGTCGGTTTGTTCGGTGCCAGAATGTCTTTTTGCAGTCGGCCATCCTTCAAGGCCGGGCTGTCGTAACCAACCACGTAGCCCGAGGATGAAAACTCGCGGTTGTAGTCGAAGGCGCTGGCCTGAATCAGCTGTCTGGCTACCTCGATGTCACCGTAGAAATTCACGGTCAAGGTATCGAAGTTATACAGACCACGGCTGACCGGCAGGTCTTTGCCCCACCAGTCTTTGTCGCGTTCAAAAGAAATGCTGCGTCCAGCGTCGACCTTCGACACTTTATAAGGGCCGCTGCCCAGCGGCGCTTCAAAACCGCCGCCCTTGGTCAGATCCCGGGTTTTCCACCAGTGCTCCGGCAAGACACGCATCGACGCGAGGTCAAGAGGTAGGGTGCGGTTAAGGTTGTTTTTGAAGTTGAAGCGCACTTGCAATGGGCCTTCCACCACCACGTCTTTGACGTCCGCATACAGCTGCCGATAGCTCAGGCTGGCTTTGGTCATCAACTGCTCGTAGGTGTAGCGCACGTCTTCTGCGGTAATCGGCACGCCATCCGCAAAGCGTGCTTTGGGATTCAAGGTAAAACTTACCCACAGGCCATCGGGGTCGCGTTCCATTTGTTCAGCGACCAGTCCGTAGACGGTGTCGGGCTCATCCATCGAACGAAACGCCAGTGGCGAATAAACCCAATAATCAACTTGAGCAACGCCAGTGCCGCTGTCGACTTCTGGCATCACATAGTTGAACGCGCCAATTTCCATGGATGAACGGCTTAGCGAGCCGCCTTTCGGGGCGAGTGGGTTTACGTAATCGAAGTGCTGAAAGTCAGCGGGGTACTTGGGGGCTTCGCCATAGACCGTCATGGCGTAACTGCCTGCGGCGTGCGACAGGCAACACACGCAGATAAGCGCTGCACCGGCCGCTGAGTGGGCCAGAGCGCGCATGTTGAATAGGGGCATGATCAGGTGTTTCCTCGTATCACTTGCAGATCCATCGATCGCTTGTTGCTGCTGCAAAAATCCCCACGGCAGTTGAGCATGCTGCCGTGGGGGTGCGAAGTCGCAGTGTTATCGGGGAAGCCGGAGTCTTGCTATCCCCAACCTGAATCAGAAGTGGTACGTGGTCCGCGCGTACATCGTGCGGCCCAATGGATCGGAATAACGTGGGTCATAGCCGCTTTGGAACGTGTCCGACTGGTTGGTGAACGGCGGGTCGCGGTCGAAGATGTTTTTCATCCCTAGGTCCACATCCAATACTTTGTTGAAGGTGTAGCCGGCAGACATGTCCCAAACCGAGTAAGACGCTACGCGTTGATGGGTGTCGACATCGGAATCGTTGTAGCTGGTGGTGAAACGGTTATCCAACGATGCACGCATGTTGCCCAAGTGCCAACTGCCGGTCAGTACGTGTTTCCAGCGCGCAATTTCACCGCCGCCGCCAGCGCTTTGATAGTCGCCAACCTTGTCGGTGTACGGGCCTTTGATGGTGCTTTGGAAGTCATAACGGGTGACGTAAGTACCTGCCAGATCAAGTCCGAACTGACCGAACGGAGTGTTCGGGAATTGATAGGCCATTGTCGCGTCGATACCGCTGGTTTTGACGTTACCCAGGTTGGCAAGGCCGGTGACGATGTTGGTGATTGAGCCATCTGCGCCACGGACGATACGGTCAGCGTAAAGGTCTGGGTTATCAATTACCTGGGCTTCCGGGAACAACTGGATTTGGTTCTGGATTTTAATCCAGTACCAATCAAGCCCCATGGACAGGTTATTCATCGGCTGGTAGACGAAGCCCAGCGTCACATTGCGCGCTGTTTCCGGTGAGAGGTTTGTGTTGCCACCGGTTTGGTTATGGAACTGGATATTACAGTCCCGGCCAGCCTGGCCGCCCGCCGCCACTACACCGCCGGGGCACAGTCGTGGGTCGTTGTATGGGGAGACGGTATAGCTGATGGATTGTGGTGCATACAACTCATACAACGTTGGCGCACGGAAGCCTTCGCTGTACGCGCCGCGGGTTACCAGTTGTTTGAACGGCTGGAAGCGGAACGAGTATTTCGGGTTAGTCGTGCTACCAAAGTCGCTGTATTTGTCGTGGCGTACTGCGGCGCTCAGTTCCAGGCTTTTCAGGACCGGCACGTTGATTTCGGCAAACTCGGCTTTGATGCTTCGATCACCCGAAACAGAGCCTGCCGGGTCAAGACCAAGGCTGTCGAGGTCGCCGGCAAATGCAGCGATGTCTTCGTGGAACAACTCTTTGCGGTACTCACCGCCGATGGCAATCCCGGTAGGACCTGCACCGAACCAATCGCCGATTTCGCGGCTGATTTTACCGTCCAGGCCATACACCCGACCGACAGAGGTCGAGTAATCCTGGTGGTAGGTAGCGTTGTTGATCAATTGCTGGCCGGCGGCGGACTGGTCGCCGAACGGGTTGAGCGTGCCGTCGGCGAGGCCAGCGGTCAACGCCGAGTCACTGGCGTAGCCACCGGTGACGCTCGATACAACCCGGTTCTGGTTGTAAGACGCGCCAATGTCGTAGTCCCAATTGCCCACCAAACCATTGAAATCAAGGATGATTCGTTGGCTGGTGTTCTGGTCTTCCGACTCGCGAGGACCTGCTGCGACTTCACGCCAGCCCGTGGTAACCGGTTTAGTCGGGTCCAAGGTGAAACTGGTCGGCAGTGGGGTGATGCCGTTGCCTGGGTAGTACGGGGAGGTAGGGCTCACTGATTGGCCGGTTAACGGCTGAGGGCCAATGGTCGTGGCGTTAATGTTGCGTGCCCATAGATACTCGAGGCTGACGTTATGGTCCTCCGCCAGTTTTCCTGTGGCTTTGCCGAAGAACGAGGTCTTTTCGGTTTCTGGGACCAGGTTGATGTAATTGCGCGTGCTGAAGCGACAGGCCGCAGAATTAGGATCCTGGTGCAGGTTCGCGCTGTTGCAGCCGTTCGCGGACGCCGGGTTAGCGGTAGCGCTGTTACCTTGGTAATAGTTGCCGGGGTACGCAGTAGGTGAGGTGGAGTTCACGCCCCGGCCGGGATTGAAGTCGTTGGTAAACGAGCGGTCGTTAGCGTCAAGGCTTTGCTGCTGGTTGTAGTTAAAGACGCCCATCACGTTAAAGCGATCTTGATCCAGGTCGCCATAGCCCCAACTGGCGCTCATGTCTTTGGTTTCACCGCCGCCTTTGTGGGTCGGGGTTTCGCTGCCGAAGGTTATTTGGCCGTCGGTGAGGGTCTTTTTGGTGATGAAGTTGATCACGCCGCCAATGGCGTCGGTACCGTAGATAGCCGAGGCACCGTCGCGCAATATTTCTACGCGTTCGATCGCGGCAAACGGGATCATATTGAGGTCAACACCGCCGCCGTTGGAGAGGGTGCCCGAGACCGCGTTGTTGGCCAGACGTCGGCCGTTGAGCAAGACCAGGGTCTTGTTCTCGCCAATACCGCGCAGGTTGGCAAAACTGGCGCCGCCTGTTGCCGCACCAACGGAACCCGCAGAGTTACTGGTTGACTGGCTGCCAACGATCCGCGTGAGGATTTCTTCGGTGGTGGTCACACCCTGTTTACGCAAATCATCGGCCTTAAGGACGGTGATCGGAACTGCTGTTTCGGCATCGGCGCGTCGAATAGACGAACCGGTCACTTCAACCCGTTTCAGTTGTGTCGTCACCGGTGCAACCGCCGCGCCGGTCCCATCAACCGGTTGCAGGCTGGATGCCGGTGTCGCAGCGTCTTGGGTGCTGTCGGCAGCCTGGACGTGGCCCGCAGACATGCCCAAGGCAACCGCATACAAAGGAACAAACCGATGCCGTCGCATACTGGCGGCCAGGGGTTTGAGGGTAAAACCGGGAAACTTCATCAGCATGGTGAATTCCGACTTTTTTAGACGTTAGTGAAATGGCCTTTTGAGCCTTCGTTGCTCCGGATGGGTTGTGCCGACCCCGGAAGAAACCACTTTCTTGAAGCAAGCCGCTCCCCACCACAGGCCTGTGGGCCCATGGACGGCCAGTTACGACGGGAGTTAGTGTTCGGTGCTTTACGCGCTCCCCTCGGAAAACACCGACTTCATCGCGAAGTCATTACGGAAATCTTGGTGATGCCGGAGCGTTCAATCGACGCCATGGCCTTGGCTACCGCGCCGTAATTGACGCTGGTATCGGCTTGTAGCTGGACGCGTACTTCCGGGTCTTTGGCCTTGACCTCTTGCAGGCTTTTTTCCAGAAGCTCCGGGGCAACCTCGCTTTTCGCGAGGAAGAATTTGCCGTCCTTGTCGACGCTGACCACCACTGGGTCCTTCTTCTCGGCCGCTGCGACAGCATCGGTTTTTGGCAAGTTGACCTTGATGGCATTGGTCATTAGGGGCGCGCACACGATGAACACCACCAGCAGCACCAGCATCACGTCCACCAG
>NZ_JAMFRV010000356.1 GCF_026224925.1 Pseudomonas sp.
CCATCACTATTTACTGTCAGAGTTTTCAAATATGTAAACGTATTTTTCCAACACTCATACCTCCGCTCACACGTCTTGAGCCTTATTGCAAAGCGCGCCATGATCGACGCAGCATCGCCCTCAGGTCCCATTCTCGTCAAACCCAATAGATAGAGTCCATCGGCGGCTTCAAATTCCCAACGACCTACGAAATCGTTCAAACCAGCCTGATTGAGGTTGGACACGCAAAGCAGGTTCAAGCTCTTGGACAACACGTTTACCTATAGCTGCGAAACTGAATTGCGACACCGCTAGGTTTCGGCCGTTGACCGCTATTCGCGCTGCCAAATCCGAGTCAGCCCGAAGCACCGCAAGCTTTTCCTGCAACTGCGCGATGCTGCTGTAAAGCACAACGTTGTGCATGTCTTGCAATCCTAGCGCGGCGTTTTCAGCGGCGCCTTGATCGAACGCCAGCAAGACGCAGCCACAGGCCATAGCTTCGAAATTTTTGATCATGTATTCGCCCATGCCCACATCAGCGCTGACGAAATACCGAATCCGGTTCAAGGTATCGCGGTATTCATCGCCTGACTTAGTGCGGGTCACGACCAACGGTTCTACCCGGCCAAGCTCGTCGAGCAATGCTTTGCGGCCGCTGTAGGCGACACTGCTGGTGCTGCCGACAAAGGCTAGTTCAATATCGCGCTCGCGACCTTGATCCTGTAACAACTGTTGGTCGTAGCCTTTGGGAACGAACACCGCATCGAAACCTTCGTTGCGCAAGCGCTCGCTGACCATAAACCCAGAGCTCATCACTCGCGCCCACGGTAGCTTGCGATAGTGCGCGCTGAACTTGCCGGTGTATTTGCACTGGATATAGTTCTGATAGGCGTCGTGTTCGAGGATGACCAGATTAGGTACCGTGCGAATGAACGCTACCTGACGAATCTCTTGCTTGAAGCGAAGGAAAAAAACGATGCGATCGTAGCGTGTAACGTCCACTTCGCGCCGGAAGTAGCCACGCAAATTGCGCTGCTGCGCAGAATCCAACCAGCGCAGATCGCATTCGCAGTGCTGCGCAACGCCTTCGTACAAACGATCCAGAATAGCGCGCTGGTCCTTTTGCACCAAAAATAGAACTTTCATTGGTTTCCTCGAAGCGCGGTGCCTGCTGAATCAAATATCCCTGCGCCAGAACAACTCGTGTCGGCGGACAGCTTTTCTGAAAAATTCGTTTTCGCCTTCCGCCGGCCAACGACGGCCAACCAGTATCTGCTGCAACCAACGGCGAACCCGGCGCTTAAACGGCGGTGGCGGCTGTAGGTCGTGCATCATGCCCAGCGCCATGGCCTTGTCCCGTTGCGTCGAAGGTGATAGCTCAACGCTGTAGGGAATCAATTTATCCATCAAATCAGCGGCCCCAAAATACGGCGGCAGACTGACACCGCTGTAAGCATCGCCCATGGGCCAACGGTCGTTATCATGAAGGTGATTGGCATAACCGAGAATAGTGCGCGGCTGCCATTCCAAGCCCTGCAACGCTTCAAGCACTGCCGCTTGTGCGCAAATGTGATCGGGGTGCGGATCCATCGATGGATGCGGCATCACCAAAACTTCTGGGCGAGCTTTCAATATCAACGCGCGTAAATCTGCCAGAAGATTGTTCCAGGTCGGGGCGCCGTCAGCGTCGCCAGGCAAGAGCATCGGATTGAATTGACGGAACAATCGGGTATCGCCCAACTCAGCTTCACGGGAGGCAATGGGTTGATCCGGCGCGGCTTGCATGGCGGGCAGTTGCAAGCAGAAATACCCGAGCTGAACGCAGTGCGCTTCAGGCACGCCGCCCCAGCGTGGCACGGTAATGCTGTCCCACGCCCTTAGCCGGCCTTTGATCCGCGCCGCTTCGGCACGCGACATGCCCATCTGCTGGTAATGTTCGGCTTCGATTTCACCGGCGGTCAGGGTCACGATCCAAGCTTCATCGGCGTGGCTGTAAACACCAAACGCCGCCAACTCAGCATCGTCGGCATGCGGTGCAATCACCATGACGCGCTGACGACGGGCATCGGCGTGACGAAACAGCCATAACCTCGGCCGTCCCGGCAACCGGCAATACCGCCCGCGCAAACGCAGCGAGCCATCCACCAGTGCAGCACCACATCCCGTCAAGTTCAGGTAACGCAAACCATCGACGCCACGCTCGAAGGTTTGCCGATCGGTCACGTCGGCACCTAGCACATCAATGGCAGGATCAATAAAACGCCCGAGCCATGAGCTTTTGATGGGTATTCCAAGGATCAGGGTTTCATCGCCGACCAGCGTCAGTGGATCTCCCAACCGTAAATATTCACCTTGCCACCGCACGTTCAGCTGTTCGCTGTCAGCCGGGAAGCGATATTGATAATCGTCTTTGGGTGAGTAAAACAGATAGTCGGCAAACCAGGCTTCGTGGCCGACCCATGCCACCACGGCTAGCAGCAAGGGCAACCACCACACCACCGACATACCAACCACAATCAGCAGCACCAGGCCTATCAGCAAAGCCACACGCTTGTTACGACGATGGCGCTTGAGCAATTGCTCCTTGCGGCTCAGGCGTTTATTCATACTTGGAATACCGGCATAGGGTTGCACCATCGGTCCTTGTACTCTCGATCGGAGCGCCCGAAAGAAAAACGCAGCGGTTTATTGCTGGCGCGTGCGTGTTCCCAGGCACTTTGGGTATTAAGGAAGCTAAGGACGCTGCCGGGACTGAAGCCACGATTCTCTGGATCGACGCCGCCATTGATGTATTCGACGCTGATCCACTCTGGCGCTTCGACCCGGTACACCAGTTGAATGGCAATAGGCGTGTCATTCAAAAACAGCACCGAGCCTATCATCAGCTCTCGTAGCAACTCAATCACGTCGGCCATGCGTTCTGCGCCAGTGGCCGCGAAACCCCAACGCCGCTGGAACAGGTCGCAATACATACGGGCCAACTCGGCGCTGCTGAAGTCAGTGACCGGCCGCACCACGCCACCCGCCTCTTCCAGCAGACGCAATTCACGACGCTGGTTGTAGCGAAACTTCTTCGATAGGTCTTCCGGCGCACGGGCCATGGCCAGAGATTCAGCCTGAGGTTTCAGGGTGCTGACACGGCCTTCGTTCAGGGCCGAGAGGTAGCGTCCACGGTGGCGCAATTCAACTTGGGCACCCGCAGCTACTGGCAATATCAGCTCGGCATTGCCCAAGTCGAACAAGCCCTTTTTGCCTGCGCGCTTGAGCACGTCCTTGGACAACGCCAATGAGCGACCCCACGTCGCAATTGCTGCCTGCCATTCGCCGCCTCGCTCCCAACCCAGATAACGCACGGGGATCTCGGCCAGTGCGGCCAAGCGCTCAATCACCAAAGGGTGAGTGGCGACGCTGCCGCCAAAACGTTGCCAGACCTGTGCATAAGTCGGCGCATCGATTAGGGTCCAACCACGCTCACGCCATCCTTGAAATCGGTTGAGCATTACGACTCCGCAGTCAGGCTAGTGACTTGCGGCAAGCGCCAGAACACATCGCGCACAGCTTGATCGCAGAAGCGCTCTTGCAACCGCATCAACATCAATTCAGCACAGGCTGCACGTTGCTGCTCATCCAGCGTAGCCAAGTGAATCAGGCCTTGGGCAAGGCCTTGTTCATCGCCCAACGGGAACAGAATACCGACACCCTCGACCACTTCCTTGGCGCCGCCAGCAGCGGTTGCCAGCAGCGGAACACCGGCCACCATGGCTTCAAGCAGGACCATGCCGAACGGTTCGTGGTCCGAACTCAGCGCGAACACATCGAACGCTTTGTAAAAGCGCCGAGCCTCAGGAATCTGGCCGAGGAACAACACCTGCGAACCAATGCCCAATTCCAGCGCCAGTTCTTTGAGGTCTTGCTCCAGGCGGCCTGTGCCAAGTATCACCAGTTGGCTTTCTGTGGGCAGATTCGGTAGCGCCAGGGCGAAACCGCGGAGCAAGGTTGCTTGATCTTTGTCTGGATGCAAGCGACCGACGTTACCGACAATCCACGCAGACGACGACAGCCCTAACTCTTTGCGCGCTTGGGCCGCGGGTAACTGAGCGGCCTGCAACTGTTCGACGTCAATACGGTTGTAAAGGGTTTGAATGCGCCCGGTCGGCCATTTCGGCAGGCTTTTACGGATGTCGTCACGCACCGCATCAGATACGCCCAGCAGGCTCAAACGCCAGCGCATGATATGCGCGAACAGTTTGCGGGTGCGGCGATGATAGTCGCCAAACGCATGGTGCACGCCTATCACTGGAAGGCGGGTCGCCAGCAGTGCGATGTACACCGGTTTAAAACGATGGGCGATGCAAAAACTGAATGAGCGCGAGGAGGCGATTTTGCGCAGATCGCGAATTGCCCCCAGCTTAAGGCCACGAATGGCCTTGGAGCTGTACTCAAGAAATAACACTTCATCCGAGGCGCAAGCAGCTGCCACCTCGGAATCGGCGGCGCCGGTCAGAAATACCGTGGTAACCCGATACCCTTTACCGGAAAACAAGCTGGCGTATTGCCGGGCGCAGTCAAGAAACGGCTCGCCATAGCCGTGACAAAACTGCAGCACATGGCGATCAGCCGAACGTGTCATAAGCGTCTACACCGTCTTTGAGTACGAGGATGTCTTCCATGATCAGGTATTCGAGATCGGAGCCGAAGAACATGTTCAGCGCGTCAGTCGGCGAACAGATCATCGGTTCACCACGACGGTTGAGCGAGGTGTTCAGCGACACGCCGTTGCCGGTCAACTCTTCCAGCGCCTTCATCATGTCGTAGTAGCGTGGGTTGAACTTGCGCTCCAGCACCTGAGCGCGG
>NZ_JAMFRV010000357.1 GCF_026224925.1 Pseudomonas sp.
GAAACTCAGCGCGTCGGGCTGCTGGCAAATTGCGATAAATCGGGTAGGCGGCGCTGGCTGCTTTTGCTGCCGCATCGACCTCGTCCTGAGTGGCCTGGATGAACACGCCCGGCAGCGCTTCGCCTGTTGTCGCATCGAAACTTTGCAGCTTTACGCTACCTGCGCCGACGCGCTGACCGCCAATGTAGCTTTGACCGAGAATCTGAGTCATGTCAGGGTTCCTGAGAAAATGATTAAGGAAGTAGCGAGGCTCGACGCCATTGAAATGAAGAGGCTCCGCATCGTACTGGACGAGGGGAGCCGGGGCGCCGAAGTGAGTGAAGTCCTTAAATGAAAGGTCTTAAGTGATCGCGCCGATCTGCCACGGCACGAACTCGTTCTGGCCGTAGCCATGCTGCTCGCTTTTGCTTTTATCGCCCGAGGCGATGCGCAGCATCATGCGAAAAATGTATTCACCGCGTTCCTCGATGGTCATCGTGCCATCGGCAATGCCGCCGCAGTTAACGTCCATGTCTTCCTCTTGGGTTTCCCACAGGCGGTTGTTGGTGGCGAGTTTGATGGACGGCGAGGGCGCACACCCGTAGGCCGAACCACGACCCGTGGTGAACGCAATAAGGTTGGCCCCGCCGGCCACCTGGCCGGTTGCAGAGATCGGGTCGTAGCCTGGGGTGTCCATGAACACCAAGCCGTGGGCTCTGACTGTTTCGGCGTATTCGTAGACATCGACCAGATCGGTGGAGCCAGCTTTGGCCACCGCGCCCAGTGATTTCTCAAGAATAGTGGTCAATCCACCTGCCTTGTTGCCCGCCGAAGGGTTGTTGTTCAGCTCGGCATCCATGCGCTTGCAATAGGCTTCCCACCAGTGAATACGCGCAATCAGTTTTTCACCGACGTGCTGACTGACGGCGCGACGGGTCAGTAAGTGTTCGGCACCGTAAATTTCCGGCGTTTCAGAAAGAATGGCGGTGCCACCGGCCGCGACCAGACGGTCTACCGCATTGCCCAGCGCCGGGTTGGCGGTGATGCCCGAGTAACCGTCCGAGCCGCCGCATTGCAGGCCGATGATCAGGTGTTTGGCGCTGACCGGTTCACGCTTGACCTTGTTGGCTTGTGCCAACAGTGACTTCACCTGTGCGATGCCACTGGCGATAGTTTTAGACGTGCCGCCCGTGCCCTGAATGGTGAATGCGCGCAGTGAGTCGCTGCTTTTCAGGCCCTGAGCCGCCAGTAGGTCGGGAATCTGATTGGTCTCGCAACCCAGTCCGATCAACAGTACCGAGGCAAAGTTGGGGTGAACGGCATAGCCGCCCAGGGTTCTGCGCAGCATGGCCAGCGCTTCGCCGTTAGGGTCGACCGCACAGCCGAAGCCATGGGTGAGTGCCACGACACCGTCGACGTTGGGGTATTCGATCAGCGCTTCTGGGTGAATGTCGCGGCGAAAGTAGTCTGCGATGGCGCGCGCCACGGTGGCCGAGCAATTGACCGATGTCAGAATGCCAATGTAGTTACGTGTGGCCACACGACCGTCGGCGCGTACGATGCCCATGAACGTTTCCGCTGTCGGCGCGGGGCTGCCTTTGGCATCGACACCGAACGCGTAATCCCGGGCGAAATCGCCCATCGCCACGTTGTGTACGTGCACATGTTGCCCCGCCTCGATCGGCTGACTGGCGAAGCCGATGATCTGGCCGTAGCGGCGTACCGGTTGACCCACGTCGATATGACGCGCAGCGACCTTGTGGCCGGAGGGCACCGGCTCAAGCACCTGGATGCCTTCGGCGTTCAGCTCCAGGCCTTTGGTGAGCGGTTGCCGGGCGATCAATACATCGTCCAGCGGGTTGAGTCTGATCACGGCATTGGCAGCGATTTCACTGCCTGTTGTCGCTATGAGTTGCATGACGGTTACCTCGGCTTGTCAGGTAGCGCAATGGAGTCGGGCGGTTTAAGCCAATCCACGTTCGCGATAATCAATCAGGCTGGAGAACAGCATCAGTCCGAATGCCATGACGACGAAGAAGATCAGCGCCAGGAAGTAGGAACCGGTGAACTGCACGATCAAGCCAATCAGGATCGGCACGATGACCCCGACCATGTTGCCGCATAAGTTCATGCTGCCGCCCAGCACACCGGCTTTCGATTTGCCGCCCAGGATCGCTGGCAGGCACCAGTACATGCCGCACCAACGGATAAAGAACAGAGCCACACAGAGCAGCGCAATCACGCGCGTGGCATCAGGGGTATAGGCCACCAGCAGGATGCACACCGCAGCGACAGCCGCCGAGCCGCCAAACATGCTGCGCATGACCTTGTTGGGTTCGCCGCCCGCAGCCTTCCACTTGTCGGCGAGCCAGCCACCGACCAGTTCGCCGATGAACCCGCACATGAAGATCAAGAACGTGGCACCGCCCATGGCCTTGATGTCGAGGTTATGCGCCTGATGCAGATAGCTTGGCATCCAGGTCAGCAAGCCATAGAACACGCTGTTGTAGCAGGCATACCCGGCAAACATGGCCAATACAGAACGGCTTCGGAGCAGTTCTTTCATGACCGCCTTGCCACTGCCGTTGGCCTTGGTCGCAGCATTGTTGGCGTCGGTGATGTAGGCCAGTTCTGCGCTGTTGACCTTGGGATGCTCGGAGGGGTGGTTACGGATGTACCACCAGGCCCATATGCCGACCAGCATGGTGCCCACACCTGCGACGAAAAACGCGATGCGCCAGGAGTCGAACCAGGTGATCAGGCCGGTGATGATAATGGCGCCGAATGCCGTGCCCAAAGGGGCGCCGCCGTCTACTAGCGTTGCACCGCGACCCCGTTCGTTAGGTGTGAGCCACGCGCCGTTGAGCTTGGCCCCGGCCGGCATGATCGGCGACTCTGCGACGCCCAGGCCAACGCGGGTCAGCAGCAGCATCATCCAGCTGTGAGCACCGCCAGCGACTGCCTGAAATGCGCCCCAGCCGATGGTGGCAACACCAATGATATTACGCACCTGAAAACGGTCCAGCAGCATACCGCTGGGGATCTGCATCAAGGCGTACGACCAGAAAAACGCACTGAGCATCAGGCCTTCAAGCGCCGGTGTCATCTTGAACTCAGTAGATATGAGTGGCAGCGCCACCGAGAGTGATGCGCGATCAATGTAGTTGATGGCCGACAGCAGCAGCAAAATCAGGAAGATTTTCCAGCGTACGGTCGTCGGGCGTGAAGCATCCGTCAGGGGCACGGCGGCAAC
>NZ_JAMFRV010000358.1 GCF_026224925.1 Pseudomonas sp.
CATCACACCCCCTCATGCAAACTCACACACGACGGTGTCGTCTCCGTCGAGAGTGGCGTGGACGTACTTCAGCGTTTCTCCCACGGCCATGGCGTCGAGTAGACGATCCGCGATCAACGGCAGCACGTGAGCGTCCAGCAGGTAGTCGATCAATCGTGCCCCGCTGTCGCTCTGGCTGCACCGTGCGGCCAGGTGATCGACCAACGTTGGCGAATGACTGAATGCCAGCTGGCGTCGCTTCAAACGTTCGGCCAACCGCTGCAGTTTGATTTCGATCAGTTCACGCAGCACCGCGCCACTGACCGGGTAGTACGGCACCACGCGCATACGCGCCAGCAGCGCCGGTTTGAAGTGTTGACTGAGCACCGGACGAATCGCTTCTTCCAACGCTTCAGCACTGGGACGATTACCGTTGCGGCACAGCGCTTCAATGCGGTCGCTGGCGAGGTTGGAGGTCATCAGGATCAGCGTGTTGCGGAAGTCGATTTCCCGCCCTTCGCCGTCGTTAGCAATGCCTTTGTCGAAGATCTGGTAGAACAGATTCAGGACATCGGGATCGGCTTTTTCCACCTCGTCGAGCAGCACCACTGAATAGGGTTTTTGCCGCACGGCTTCGGTTAACATGCCGCCTTCGCCGTAACCGACGTAACCGGGTGGCGCCCCAATCAAGCGGGACACGGTATGCTTTTCCTGAAACTCGGACATGTTGATGGTGGTGATGAAACGCTCGCCGCCGTACAGCAAATCAGCTAGCACCAACGCGGTTTCCGTTTTACCGACCCCACTGGGGCCGACCAGCAAAAACACACCGACCGGTGCATCGGGTTTGTTCAACCCGGCAGCCGTTGCACGCATCGAGCGATCCAAGGCGTGCACCGCCTGGTCTTGACCCCGAATGCGCAAGCGTAAGTCGCTGGCAAACGTACTGACCCGGCTGTTGTGTTCGCGCGCCAGTTGCTCAAGAGGCACACCGGTCCAGGCGCTGATCACTTCAGCAACTTGGCGCGGACACACTTCAAAACTCACCAGACGCTCTAGCGCTTGGGCTGCAGTCAATGCGCCGTGGACGGTGAGCACCTCCGCTTCCAGGGTTTTCAGTGTGTGTTCATCAGCTGTATCGTCGCCAGCTGCGCTACGGGCGAGCGCCAATTGCTGACGCAATTCCAGCAAGCGCTCAGCAAGTTTGCGTTGTTCATCCCATGATTTTTCGACGGCGTGCTGCTCATGTTCGGCTTCTAGAAGACGGCTTTCCAGCACACTCAAAGCTTCTTGGTCGATGCTTAAACCGGCTTCGGCATCGCGCTTTAATGCGAGGCACTGACGGCCGCCCTCGGCTAATTCGCTACGGAGTTTTTCCAGTCGCTCCGGCGCCGCCGCCAAGCTAATACGCACCCTCGCGCAGGCGGTGTCCAGCACATCGACGGCCTTGTCTGGCAGAAGCCGACCCGACAGATAACGCGCCGATAACTCCGCCGCAGCGACGACCGCATCATCACGTAGATAGACGCCGTGACTTTTCTCATAGATTGACGCCAGGCCGCGCAAGATAGTGATGGCTTGAGGGACAGTGGGCTCATGCAGCTGCACCGGCTGAAACCGTCGTGCCAGCGCCGGGTCTTTTTCGAAATATTTTTTGTACTCCCCCCACGTCGTCGCCGCGATGGTGCGTAACTCGCCACGGGCCAGCGCTGGTTTCAATAAATTGGCGGCGTCTGATCCACCGGCCTGACCGCCTGCACCGATCAACGTATGCGCTTCATCGATGAATAGCGTGATGGGCTTGGGTGAGGCTTTGACTTCATCGATCACGCCTTTCAGGCGCCGTTCGAACTCGCCTTTGACACTGGCCCCGGCCTGCAAAAGTCCCATGTCCAAAGACAGCAACTCGACGCCTTTGAGGGCTTGAGGCACCTCACCCCGGGCAATGCGTAACGCCAAACCTTCAACGATGGCGGTCTTACCCACGCCTGCCTCGCCAACGACAATGGGATTGTTTTTCCGACGTCGAGCCAGGATGTCGATCATCTGGCGGATAGCATCGTCGCGGCACAGCACCGGGTCGAGTTTGCCGTCGCGGGCCTGCTGGGTAAGGTTATGGGTGAAGCGCGCCAGCAGGGATTCAGCGGGAGTCGATGACTTTCCAGCAGCCTGTTCAGCGTTTTCCGACAGGGCGAAATCACGCAAACGGTCAGCGTTCAGTTTGGCCAACAGCGGTTGATAGCGGCTGCCGGCATAGCGCATTGGGTTACGCAGCAGCGCCAGAATCAGCGCTGCTTGCCCGACATGGCTTTGCCCTAATTCAAGGGTGGCGACGAGCAAGGCATCCTGCAGCCATTGCACCAGCTCCGGCGCGAACACCGGATTACGCGATTCGCTGCGCTCACTTCCAGGCTGCAGCGCTGCGGCTAATTCACCGGCGTCGACTTCAGCATCCAGCAACGCCCGCGTCATCAGGCCTTGGGGCCGCTCCAGAAGCGCCAGCAACAGGTCTTCAACCAAAATCTTGCTGCCGCCTCGCGCCACGCAGCGCTCGGCAGAACCTTCCAGTTCGCGGCGGGTTTCAGCGTCTAGGGCCTGGATAAGTTGTTGCAGGTCTACGTTGATCATGGTCATTGGTCCTTAATGAGTTTTGCTGCCGAGGGTGACGATGCCATCGGCATATTCGCGTCCAAGCCAACTGGTCCAGCCGAGGCGGCAGGCGTTCTGTTCGTCGAGGCGCAGCTCTTGAATTTCTTCAAGGCGTAGCACCAAACGAATGTCGTAATCGAGGGGGTCACGCAGGGTGAAACGCACCAGCGCACAGAGCGGTTGATAGCCGGTGCCGGTGGGTAAAAAATCGTGGAAGCGCTGCCAATCCAGTTCGCGGATGTGCACGCGAAACTTGCTACTGCGGTCACGCACGTACTCACCCAGCACCAGGTCTTCGCTCAAGCAGCTGTTGGCAGTCCCCAAGCGATTGCGTTGCTCATCGCGAATCCGTACCGAGCGCTCGATGCATTGCTCAATGGTTAGCTCGGCGTGCTTGAAGTAGTAACGCAACACGGACTCGATCAGTGCCGCCGAGTGGGCACGCAAACTGAGCAAGCCCAGATAGGGCAGCAGGCGCTTCCAGTTCAGCTCTTGCGTGTCGCGTATGGTCTTTCCGCCAAGCCCGATCAGCGCGAACAGCTGCGCCGAAAACGGGTCCGCCGCTTCACGCGCGAAACGCGCGTGATAACGATATTTACGCCAGGTTGGCAGTAGTAAACGCTGCAAACGGTGATGAAAAACGTCAAGGAAATCGCGCGTCGCGTCGCCATTGATACCCTCCTCCAACGCCTGTTCGCCGTAAAAAGCCGGCAACGGAGAACCCGCGCCCACTAGGCTCATCACGTTAAGCTGCAGGCGTGCGCGTACTCGGCCGTGCTCTTCAAAATACTGCACTCGGTCGATATCGCTGCCGGGGAAACCGAAGCTTGGATTGGCCTGAAACTCCACCAGATCGTAAAGCTGCTCGTCGTCCATCTCTAAATTGGATTGGCGCAACCGCTCCATGACCTGAGGTATGGCCTGGAAGATCGAGTACTCGCGTATGGCTCGGCTCAACCCGCTTAAAGCAAGGGTTGCAGGCCCATTCGTGGCGTCCATTGGTACACCTCTCCCTGTGTGCTTGTGACGTGCAACTCGTGGTACGAATTGAGGCTGGCGTAGAGCGCAAAGAACTCATTGAGGATTGAGGCGAAGAGGAAC
>NZ_JAMFRV010000359.1 GCF_026224925.1 Pseudomonas sp.
CCAGTCGCCGCCTGCGCTCAACACCGAGGTCGCGCCAAACCCGGCGACTACGGCACCAATCGGGCCCATGGCGTGGATGATCGCGCCGCCGGTTGCACGAATGCTGGTGGGGAAGCTTTCACTGATGAAGAACAGTGCTGCCGAGTACGGGCCAATCAAAAAGAACAGACCGAGGCTGTACAGGCCAATCACCACGGGCATGTTGCTTGGGCCGTAAAGCATCCCGGCGAACGCCAGACCGCCAAGCATCCAACCCAGGCCGATGACGTTGCGGCGGCCGATCTTGTCGCCCATCCAGCCATGGCTCAAGTAGCCGCAATAACCCACCAGGTTGGACAGCACGAGGATGATCAGCGAGTTCTCGAACGAGATGTGATGCACGCTGACGATCACCGAGGTGCCGAGCACGCTGAACACTTGAATCGCCGCCCAGTTGAGCAGGATTGCAGCGCCGATCACCAATGTGGCGCGCAACGAGGTGCCACGGAAAGCGGCACCAAGGCCGGCGCTGCTGTGTTCTTCGTAGTCGACGCCATAAGTAGTGGCGACCGCCTGAGCCTGAACCGCCTCGCCGCTTTTGCGCAGCTCACCAATACGCTGGTGAATCTGGAACTGCGGGCTCTCCTTGAGCTTGCGCGCCAGGATCGCGATCACGATGGCTGGAATGGCAGCGAAGACAAAGCAGCCCTGCCAGCCAATCACTGGCAGCAGCACTGCCGTCAAACCTGCCGCAAGCAGCGCACCCACTGGCCAACCGCCCTGCACCAGGCTGTAGATGAAACCGCGACGTTTGGTCAATCGAGGGTCGTCGGATGCTGCGTAAACCTCACTAAGGTAAGTTGCGTTCACACCCTCTTCGGCATAACCCAGCCCGCTCAGCGAACGGATCAAAATCAATGCTGCAGTGCCCCACGAGCCGCCAATAGCGGTCAACGCAGAGCAGATCGCCGAACCGCTGACGGTGAAAATAATGCCCATTCGTCGACCGATCTTGTCCACTAACGGACCAATCGCCAAGGCGATAACGGCCGTGCCCACAGCGACCCAGGTAGAAATCCGCGCCTGCTCAGTCTGGTCCCAGCCGAAATGCCGGCCGATTTCAGGCAGCAGCGTGCCGAACAGAATGAAGTCGTAAACAGCAAACACCCACGCAAAAAACGCAATCCAAGTGGCGAACTTCACGTGTGCGGAAGTCAGCTGCTGGGGTTTCCAACCGGTCAGGTCAAGCTTGTTGTAAATGGACATGGGGCACGCCTCGACTAGGACAAATATCAGGAGTTACGAGGATTTCGGCGCACGAAGTCGTCGGCGATTTCATCGAAAGTGACAAACTTCACGCCTTCATGACTCTGGATATGCTCGATCAGACGCTCAAGCATCAACAGCACCTGCGGGCGACCGGAGACGTCCGGGTGGATGGTCATGGTGAACACCGCGTGTTCATGCTCGCGGTACACCCAGTCAAACTGGTCGCGCCACATTTCTTCCAAGTGCCGTGGGTTAACAAAGCCGTGGCTGTTGGGTGCCTTTTTGATGAACATCATCGGCGGCAGGTCGTCGAGGTACCAGTTGGCCGGGATCTCTACCAAGTCAGTTTCCTGACCCCGTACCAGCGGTTTCATCCAGGTGTCAGGGTGTTGGCTGTAGTCAATTTTGGTCCAGCTGTCGCCGACCCGAACGTAGTACGGATGGAAGTCGTTGTGCATCAAACTGTGGTCGTACTTGATGCCTTTTTTCAGCAGCAGTTCGTTGGTGACCTTGCTGAACTCCCACCATGGAGCAACGTAGCCGGTCGGCCGTTTACCGGTCACTTTGGTGATCAGTTCGATGGACTTGTCGAGGACGATTTCTTCCTGTTCTGCGGTCATCGCAATCGGGTTTTCGTGGCTGTAACCGTGAACGCCAACCTCATGACCGGCATCGACCACGGCCTTCATTTGCTCCGGGAAGGTTTCCATCGAGTGGCCGGGAATAAACCAGGTGGTGCGTAACCCGTAGCGCTCGAACAGTTTGAGCAGGCGCGGTGCACCAATCTCCCCGGCAAACAAACCACGGGAGATATCATCCGGTGAATCCTCACCGCCGTATGAGCCCAACCAACCCGCCACAGCATCGACATCGACGCCAAACGCACACAGAATTTCTTTAGCCATTAGTGTTCTCCTGCTCGTTAATCAAACCGGCGGTGTTTCGTCTGATCACTGGCGCCGGGCGCTCCGGTGATCGAAGCTTTTGCGTCAGATCAAAATCGTTTCCACCGCCAACGCAGCGCGTAACAATCGCGCGTCTTCGCCAGCGGGAGCGCTCAGCAGCAGTCCGGTCGGCATTCCCTGCGCGTCGCGGCCGCTGGGCAACGAGACGCCGGGCATGTTCAACAGCGAGCCCGGCATGGTCAGGCGCAGCGTCGCGAGGTTGGTCCGCGCGAATAATTCGTCGTCCGCCAGCAGCGGCATTAACGGCGGCGCGACGTGGGCCACGCTGGGGGTAATCAGCACGGCGCCATCCAGTTCAAGGGTCAGTTGCGCTTGCAGGCTTTCGCGCCCGGCATACAGTTTGAGTAATTGGCTGGCGGGCATATGACGCGCCGCCTCTAGACGTCGACGAACGCGTGGATCAAGAAACTCAGCTTCACCGCTGTCGAGTAAGGCGTGATGCAGCGCAAACGCTTCGGCTGCACCCAGCCAACCGTGCTGCTCGATCAGGGTCATCGCGGCTTGAAAGGCCAGGCATGGGCCAACCACCACATGGGCACCAACGGCACGTAAACCCTCGACTGCGCGCAGTAGATTTAGCCGCACGGCGTCGTCTACACGGGGGTCTTCAAGCACGGTTTGTTCAACCCAAAATCGTTGCCCGGCCAAGCTGCGTGGCAGCACCGGCCTAGGCTTGCTGCGCGAGCAGAGCAGGTCATCGATAACCACGACATCGCGCACGCTGTGGGTTAGCGGGCCGATGCTGTCCAAGGTGTGGGCCAGGGGAAATACGCCGTCACGGCTGTAACGGCGCGAACTGCTGCGAAACCCCACCAATCCGTTGAAGGCGGCGGGAATACGGATCGAACCGGCCGTGTCGGTGCCCATGGCGATCGGCACGATGCCTGCTGCCACCGCCACTGCCGAACCTGCCGATGAGCCACCGGGAATGCGCGGCTGGTCTAGCCCGTGGGGATTGTGCGGTGTGCCGAAATGCGGGTTGAGGCCCAACCCGGAATAGGCAAATTCACTGAGGTTGGTCTTGCCGACATTAACCATCCCGGCGCGGGTCAGCAGGCTGACGCTGGGCGCATCCACCAAGGCCGGGGACAAACCGCGGCGCACCGAGGCACCGGCGGTGGTGATGCTGCCGGCGACCTCAAACAGGTCTTTCCAGGCCAGCGGAACACCGTCGAAGGCACTCAGTGGCTGGCCCGCTTTCCAGCGTGCCGCCGACGCCTCGGCTTCACGACGGGCGCGGTCGACGTTGAGCGAGATGAATACATGATCGACCAACGCCGTGCGCCGTAACACGCGGTCGAGCGCCTGCACCGGGTCATTACGACCGTGTGCAAAATCCTCAGCCATTGCGGTGGCATCAGGGGCAAGGTTTCGAGTGTCGGCATACAGTGCGGTCATTGCTCAACCTTAAAACGTACTAATTAATAATATGTACATTTTAAGGAGGCAGATTTCGTGCCAGAGTAAAACTGTTGGTCGTTATCCACTTCGGAAGAACTGGCGGTAGCACCCGCACTTTATTGATCTAGAGCCTTAAAATTCTCGGGAAAATCAGCCAGACGGCGTGATCATGAAAGAGCAACTAGAAGATTAAACTAATAATGTATATTTAATAAAAGGTACATTTAGGTGCAGAAAGGTAACGCCTACGCAAAAAGGCCCCACAAACGAGCACGCACACGTAGCCCCCGGTGACACCCGCACATGTGTGCGAGAATTGTCGCGGCCGATAGCGCGGTTCAGCTGAGATACCGCGCTGCTGCGTTCGCGAACAAGTTCGCTCCCACCGGATCCGGGTGATCTACAGGTCTGTGTAGGAGCTGCCGAAGGCTGCGATAGCGATCTTGCAACCTTCACCCATCAGAGAAGTGTATGAAATCGATGTCAGCCGAGGACTCACGTACTGCGTCGCGCTACGCCATGATTCGTCAGGTGTTGCGTGACGCCATCGTCAATGGCGCCGCCGCTCACGGATTAGTCTTGCTTGAAGCGCCGCTGGCCGAATTGTTCGGCACCAGCCGCGTCCCCGTGCGCAAAGCACTCGACCTGCTGCACGAAGAAGGCCTGATCAGCCGCTTCGATGGTCGAGGCTATCTGGTCAATCCCGAAGGGATCGCAGTAGAGCCACTGCGCCTGATCCTGAGCCGTACCCAGTTCGGTTTGGACAGCAGCGAAGAGCTGGTGGATACCCGCCCCCTCGGCGAACGGATTTTTGAAGAAATAGGCGTGGCGCTATCGACCTGTATCGCTTTCGGTCATTTTCGCTTGGATGAGCAAAGCGCTGCAGAACATTACGGTGTCAGCCGAGCCGTCGTGCGCGAAGCGCTGATGCGCCTGCGTGATCGCGGGCTGGTGGAAAAAGAACCCTACTCCCAGTGGCTCGCCGGGCCGTTGACCGCTCGCGAAGTGACCGAGGATTACGAGCTGCGCGCCTGCCTGGAACCTGAGGCCTTGCGCCAGACAGCACCCGGCCTGAGCCGGGAAACCCTGGAAGCCATGCTCGCCCGAGTGATTGCCGCGCAGAACAACCCTGACAGCACACTGACAGACATCGAACACATCGAAGAAGACTTGCACCACCATTGCCTGGCCGGTTTGCAAAACCGCAAAATCGCCACGCTGATTCGTCAGGGCCAAAGCCCGATGATCATCAGCCGCATTTTCTACAATGTGTTGGGGATTGGCGCCGACGAAGCCATGCTCGCGGAACATCGGCTGATCCTGGAATTGTTGCTGCATGGCGCGTTTGACGCAGCCGCGCTTAACCTGAAAGAACACCTGCACCGCGCCCGGCAGCGGATGTTGCAACGGCTGAAGGTGCTCTCGGTGCTACCGGAACAAGAGCTGCCGAGTTACCTGACCAAGCTGAGTTGAACCGGGCGTATTTCATCACTTATCAATCACATCGCCGCGCATCGGCGCCAATTTGGCGATCAAGCGATTTTGCGTGGGCACCGGAATCTTTTGAGCATCCATTGCATCAATAAGGTCTTCGACCAGCGCATTGAAATCGCTGTGCGTCAGGTGCTGCCCTTTGTGCGACTCCGCCATGCTGTCACCGGTGTAACGACACGGGCCACCGGTTTCGACGCAGAACTGCTCAACCAACTTATCCCGCGAACGAACCACATGGCTGCTCTTGAAGTGTCCCGAGATGCGCTTGTCTCTAGCGATGTTCAGCAACATGCCTTCGACGATGCGTTGAAGCCCTGCGCGCTGGCCCAAGGCGACGTAAAGGTCGTCATTGTGAGCCGGCGTTTGCGCGCACCCAGCCAGTACAACGATTAACGTCCATAACAACGGGCGCATATTAAAAACTGCCCTGCACGGAAAGGTACGTACCGTTCTGGTTGCCAAGCGTGGCAATCTCGCCGAGCCGCGCGTATGCCAGCACAAACGACAGGTGTTTGTTGGGGAAGTAGCCAAGGAACAGATCTTTCCAGTCACTTTCACCGGAGAACGATAGGTTGTCGGGCTTCTCGCGGTACTCCATGCCCAGCGCCCAGCGTGGGTTGAATAACACTGCGATCGAGCCTTCCTTGAGTACGCTACGGGTGTCGCCTCGGTCGCCGCCGAAGCCGAACAAACCCAGTTCGTTGGCGCGGCTGTAGCGCACACCACCGTTGAGCAGCAGGTTGTAGCCAAACGCCGCGCCCATGAACAAACGGCTGGCGGTCAAGTAGCCTTCGGTATCCGAATCGCGCTTGGCGCCTACGAGACTGGGGATAAGAAAATCATCCTGATGCTTGTATTGCAGGCCGAGCGACACCTGTGGCAAATGATCGTAGATCACATCACCGAACAAGCGCACTTTCACCCCGAAGATATCCTGGCTCAGACTGTCTTGCGGGAGGTGCAGTTTGCTCACCAGCGATCCCAAGTCCAGACGCTGGCGGGCGTAAGACACTTCTACTCGGTTGTCGAACGCAGCAGCCAACCCCACCACGTCCAGGGCGTAATCCGGCAAATCGACATGGGTAGCAAACACACTGCTGCCCCACTCACCCATCTCGCCGTAGCCGGCCAATACCGCCCATGGCGTGATCCCTCCCCCGGCCGCACCCTCGATACTGCTAGCACCGCCGGTGGCGATCAACCGGCCCTGATCGGCTTCAGCGGTGTTAGCACACACTCCCGACAGGAGCACCCCAGACAAAAAACCCAACGAAAAACGCAACCGGCATGGCATAAGTCAGTGACCCATCAGACAGGTTGAGGCTAAAGGTTTCGCGATCCACGCTTCAAACGCAGCGGCGGCTAAGGGGCGACTAATCAAATAACCCTGTGCGGTGTCGCATTGCCAACGTTCGAGCAAGCGCAAACTGCGTTCATACTCGACGCCTTCTGCAATTACCTTCAGCCCGAGGTTGTGGCTCATTTCGATGGTCGAGCGAACAATCACCGCGTCCTCGCTGGTTTCGTCCAGATCACGCACGAATGACTGATCGATTTTCAACTCTTGCACCGGCAGCCGCTTAAGGTGTGCCAGTGACGAGTAACCGGTACCAAAATCATCCACTGACAGGCTGATGCCGCACTCACGCAAGCGGTGCAACACTTTCAGCGCATGCTCGGGTTCACGCATGACGGCGCTTTCGGTAATTTCGAAAATCAATTGGTCGGCGGGCACTTGGTATTGCTTGAGCAGGGACTGCACACGCCCGACCAGCTCAGCGCCCAACAAATCGTCCGCAGATATGTTGAGGGAAATTTCTACCTGTAAACCGCGTCCTGCCCATTGAGCCCACTGCCGCATAACTTCTTCGATAACCCAATGCGTCAGCAATTGAATGCTGCCAGTGCGTTCGGCGAGGGCAATAAACTCCAAGGGGGAGACCAGGCCAAACTGCGGATGCTGCCAGCGCAACAACGCTTCGGCCTGGCGTACGCGGCCCTGACGGATGTCCAGTTTGGGTTGGTAATGCAGCACTAGCTCATTGTTGGCTGCTGCGTGCCGCAGGTCTCGAATCAAGCTGATCTGGCGTTGGTGCGCCAAGTCGCGACCCTGTTGATAAATCTGCAAACGACCCGGCATTAGCGCCGCATCCTGGCGAGCAATGGCAGCGCGACTGAGCAGTTCCTGCGGCGCGTCACCATCGTTAGGGTACGCCGCGATTCCAACGCAACATTCCAACGACACGTCGTGACTGCCAATCCGTTGCGGCTTGAGTAACAGCTGCTGCAGTTTGTCGGCCACGGCAACGGCGCCGTCGCTGCCAGTGCCTTCCAGCAACAACAAGAACTCATTGGCCGTCAACCGTGCCACGGTATCGCCAGGACGCATAGTTGCCTGTACACGTGCGCCGACCTCTTGGAGCATATGGTCAACGCCTTCAGCACCCACGCTTTCATTGATCGCGCGGAAGTTAGCAATGTCCAGGTACAGCAACGCCACCGGACGCTCGGCGGCGATTGCACTGCTCAGGCGCTCCATCGCCAATGCGCGATTTGGCAGACCGGTTAGAGCGTCGTGCAACGCGTTATGCGCCAACTGCTGTTCGCGATCGGCAATCCCACTTTGCATTGAGTTAAAGGCGCTGGCCAACCGGCCCAATTCATCGCTGCGTTTGAGCACCACAGGCGTTTGATAATCGCCGTCACCGATACGCTCGGCGGCCTTCGCCAAGGCGCGCACCGGCAGCGAAACGTTGCGTGCCAATAGCAGCGCACCGATCAGCGAGGCCAGCAACGCACCGAGGGCAATCCAGATAATTTTTTCGTCAAGCGAAGCAAACGCCTGCATAGCCTTATCGACTGGGCTTTGCAGCAACGCGATGACTTGTCCGTCGGCAGCATCCCCGGAATTACTAAGTGTTAGCGACTGGCTGAGGAAGCGTTGATTCAAGTGTTCAGTCAGGTGCATGTGGCGCCCCTGAGACGTGTCACGCATCAAGTTGCTAAGGCTGGGGTAAAACGAACCGGGTTGGGTACTGACCATCTGCCCCGACTGCTCTTGGCTGTCGACGGCGAGGAACGAGACCTCCAAGCCGCTGAGGGAACGCAGTTCCTGAGCAAAATCACTGTCAATCGCAAATCCCATAACCACTCGACCAATGGGCAATGGCGCCAGGACGGTACTTTCCACCAGTAAGTGCGGCTCACCTTCCAGCGGCACAATCAGCACTGATTGATTGGCGCGCCGAGCGTTGCGTAGCGCCTTATCAAATCGAAACTCAATGCCGTCGGCGATTTGCGCCACGGTGCTGGCCATAACCTTGCCATCCATGCTCAGAAAAAACATGTCACTGGCGTTAATCCGCGCACCATGATTGCGCAGCACCGAACGAATAGTCGCCGAGTCACCGCTGGCCACCGCACCACGAAAACCGAAGTCTGAAGCGACCAATTGCACGGCATCACGCAACTGCCGACCACGGATATCCAGCAGACGCCCGAACACCCGCGTACCAACTTCCAATTGTTCCTGGGCCTGGATTCGAACCGCGTTGTCGGTAGCAGCCTTAACCGCGAAGTACACGGCGCCCACTACCACCAGTAACAACAGGGTCAATACACAGGCGATGCGCGCTTGGAAACTAATGCGAAGATTCATTTCCCTGTGGCCTTTTTAAATGCGTCGCCAAAGGTACTAGGGGCTGGAGTCATGTCCATCCCCATGCCATTTCCTTCTACGGGCACCGTGAAACGTTGGCGCAATCCTGTGACCGACACTTCAATTTCACCGCCAGCCAACGGTTGCATCTCGGCCGAGCCTGGGTGCCACAACGTTACGCGGTAATGACCAACCGGGAGTTGGTCGAACTTGATGCTGCCATCACTGCCACTGACTGCGAACCACGGGTCTTCGGTGACGTAGACATAGCCAAGCATGGAGTCGTGGATGTTGCAGCCGAGTGCCACCACCCCTGGCTGATCGAACAGCACCGGTAACGATGGCGTGCCTTCGTACAGACGCAGCTCAAAACGCTTGGGCGTCGAGAAGGAGTAAACCTGATGGCGGATGTTGTCGCTATTGGGGAAAGCGACCTGAGTACCTGAATGGACGGCCAGCACACGGGGTGCAAACTGCTGATTGCGCTGATCCATGTCGACTGTCAGGGTGATTGGGAGTTTTCCCGGAGGCCCTTGTAACGTCAACACTGCATGTTCCAGCGGCCGCCCTTGCTGGTCTACAACCTCTGCGTCCAAGGTCGCGGCAGCAGCACTCACTCTGAACATAAACAAAATAACAGCCAAAACAACCGAAGGAGCAGTGCTGAGCATATTGGCATCCAAATCGAGGCGACGACGCGGATGGAGGATCCGCCGACCTTGGCAACGAAATGTAATCTGTACAGATTGACGGTAAGTGATCAAAAACTCACGCATCGAAGCATTTGGCCATCATAGAGTTACAGATACCTATAAAGATATCGGAAACGCTCTCAGCAACCTAAGCGCTGATCAATCAATTTGTGAGTACCATTGAAACCCTCTCTTCTGTGCCCCATCTAAACAGCATGTTCAATTATGCAGGTGCCCCATGAGCGACCAGCAAACCGACTCAGCGACTGTGTCAGATGAAGTTAATGCAGAACACGAAGTAGCCTCTAGTCCAAGCACCAGCCTGGCCTTGCCGGGGCAGAACCTCCCGGACAAGGTGTACATCATCCCGATTCACAACCGTCCGTTCTTCCCGGCCCAAGTATTGCCGGTGATTGTCAACGAAGAGCCTTGGGCCGAAACCCTTGAGCTGGTCAGTAAGTCCGACCATCATTCCCTGGCGCTGTTCTTCATGGACACGCCACCCGATGACACCCGCCATTTCGACACCCACGCTCTGCCCGAATACGGCACGTTGGTGAAGGTGCATCACGCCAGCCGCGAAAACGGCAAGCTGCAATTTGTTGCCCAAGGCCTGAGCCGTGTGCGCATTCGTACCTGGCTGAAACATCATCGTCCACCGTACCTGGTAGAAGTCGAATACCCGCAAACGCCGGCCGAAGCGACTGACGAGGTCAAGGCCTACGGCATGGCGCTGATCAACGCGATCAAAGAGCTGCTGCCGCTGAACCCTCTGTACAGCGAAGAACTGAAAAACTACCTGAACCGCTTTAGCCCGAACGACCCGTCGCCGCTGACCGATTTTGCCGCCGCGTTGACCTCGGCCACCGGCGTTGAACTTCAGGAAGTGCTTGATTGCGTGCCCATGCTCAAACGCATGGAAAAAGTCTTGCCGATGCTGCGCAAGGAAGTCGAAGTCGCGCGTCTGCAAAAAGAAATATCCGCCGAAGTGAACCGCAAGATCGGCGAGCACCAGCGCGAGTTCTTCCTGAAAGAACAGCTCAAGGTCATCCAGCAAGAGCTGGGCCTGAGCAAAGACGATCGCAGCGCCGACATCGAACAGTTTGAACAGCGTCTGGAAGGCAAGACCCTGCCAGCTCAGGCGCGCAAGCGAATCGACGAGGAGATGAGCAAGCTGTCGATCCTTGAAACCGGTTCTCCGGAATACGCCGTTACCCGTAATTACCTGGACTGGGCCAGCTCGGTGCCGTGGGGTGTTTACGGTAAGGACAAGCTCGACCTCAAGCACGCGCGCAAAGTGCTTGATCAGCACCATGCGGGGCTGGACGACATCAAAAGCCGGATCCTTGAGTTCCTTGCGGTGGGTGCTTACAAAGGCGAAATCAGCGGTTCCATCGTATTGTTGGTCGGGCCGCCGGGGGTGGGTAAAACCAGCGTCGGTCGTTCTATTGCTGAATCGTTGGGCAGGCCTTTCTATCGCTTCAGTGTCGGCGGTATGCGCGATGAAGCGGAGATCAAAGGCCACCGTCGCACCTACATCGGCGCGCAACCAGGCAAATTGGTTCAAGCGTTGAAAGATATGGAAGTGATGAACCCGGTGATCATGCTCGACGAGATCGACAAGATGGGCCAAAGCTACCAGGGCGACCCTGCTTCTGCGCTGCTGGAAACCCTCGATCCGGAACAGAACGTGGAGTTTCTCGACCATTACCTGGATTTGCGTCTGGACCTGTCGAAGGTGTTGTTCGTCTGCACCGCCAACACACTGGATTCAATCCCCGGCCCGTTATTGGACCGGATGGAAGTGATCCGCCTGTCGGGTTACATCACCGAAGAAAAACTCGCCATCGCCAAGCGTCACTTGTGGCCCAAGCAATTGAGCAAAGCTGGCGTGTCGAAAAACAGCCTGTCGATTAGCGACAGTGCCCTGCGCCAGGTCATCGACGGATACGCTCGGGAAGCCGGTGTGCGGCAGTTGGAGAAACAGCTGGGTAAGCTGGTGCGAAAGGCGGTGGTCAAGCTCATCGATAACCCGGACTTGGTGATCAAGCTCGGACCGAAAGACCTTGAAGCGTCGCTCGGCACAGTGGTTTTCCGCAACGAGCAGGTGCTGTCGGGTACCGGTGTAATCACCGGACTGGCCTGGACCAGCATGGGCGGCGCGACCTTGCCGATTGAAGCGACCCGCATTCATACGCTGAATCGCGGCTTCAAACTCACCGGGCAATTGGGTGATGTAATGAAGGAGTCTGCGGAAATTGCTTACAGCTACGTGAGCGCCAATCTCGCGCAGTTCGGCGGCGATCCGCGGTTCTTCGATGAAGCGTTCGTGCATTTGCACGTGCCTGAAGGCGCGACGCCCAAAGACGGTCCGAGCGCCGGCGTGACCATGGCCAGTGCCTTGCTGTCGTTGGCGCGCAATCAGGCGCCGAAAAAAGGCGTGGCCATGACCGGAGAGTTGACGCTGACCGGGCATGTGCTGCCGATCGGTGGCGTGCGCGAGAAAGTTATCGCGGCACGCAGGCAGAAGATCCATGAGTTGATCCTGCCTGAACCCAACCGCGGCAACTTCGAAGAGCTGCCGGACTACCTCAAAGAAGGCATCACGGTCCACTTCGCCAAGCGCTTTGCTGATGTGGCGAAGATATTGTTTTAGGCCTTAGGTCCCTCGCCAACAAGTTGGCTCCTACAGAAGATCGCGTTTTTCTGTAGGAGCCAACTTGTTGGCGAAGGGGTTATGCTCTTCGTCGTCTGTACACGACTGGAGCCTCCATGACTGCTGCCCGCCTGCTTGTTCCCCTGAGCCTCGCCTTGCTTGCTGCCTGTGCGCAACAACCAAGACAAATCGTTGCCCTCGATAAACAAAGCGACTGCCCGCTGAAACTGAAAGCCGGGCAAACCGTGCTGTTAACGCTGCCCAGCACTCCTGAAACTGGCTATCGGTGGTCGGTGCAAAATCCCGCGTCCGGTGTTTTACGCAGCTTGGGCCCGGAGGTTTACAGCAACCCGGAAGACGCCGGCATTGTCGGCAGTGCCGGGCAATCGGTTTGGCGTTATCAAGCGGCGAATGCCGGGACCGGGCGCCTGCTAATGGTCTATCAGCAGCCTTGGGCGCCGGAAGTCGCGCCGGTGAAAACCTTTGATTGTGCGGTGACGGTTAATTGATCGAGGCAGATCTGAAACCGCGCCAAATCCTTCCCGAATGAATTCGGTCCCACAGGGGTGTGGATATATCTGTGGGAACGAATTCATTCGCGAATGGCTTGATGCGGTCCGTATGACGGGACGCGTCGCAAGTTCAGGCTAATTTCGTTAAAATGCCGGCCTTTTCGCCCTCCCGCTGGAATCGCCGTGAGCAAAGAACCCGACCGCATTTTCGCCCAGCCATTGGCCCAAGTGCCAGACTTCGCCTTCAACGAAGACGTGGTGCGCGTATTTCCGGACATGATCAAGCGTTCAGTGCCCGGCTATCCGACCATCGTCGAGAACCTTGGCGTGCTTGCGGCGCAATTCGCTCAGCCCAATAGCGTGCTGTATGACTTGGGCAGTTCTCTCGGCGCGGTCACCCAGTCGTTGCGCCGCCATGTGCGCAGTGAAGGTTGTCGCGTGATCGCTGTGGATAACTCTGCGGCGATGGTCGAGCGCTGCCGTGAATACCTCAAGGCGCAAGACTCGATGTTTCAGGAGTTGCTACCGGTCGAGGTGGTAGAAGGCGATATTCTCGCTCTTCAGTTCCAGCCCGCTTCGGTAGTGGCGCTGAACTTTACCCTGCAATTCATCGCCCCCGAGCAGCGCCTGGCCCTGCTTGGCAGGGTGCGCCAGGCATTGGTGCCGGGCGGTGCGCTGATCCTTTCGGAAAAACTGCGCTTTAACGATGAACAGGAACACGCCCTGCTCACTGACTTGCACATCGCGTTCAAACGCGCCAACGGCTACAGCGAACTGGAAATTTCCCAGAAGCGCAGCGCCATTGAAAACGTCATGAAGCCCGACAGCCTTGAAGAACATCGGGATCGCCTGCTGGCAGCCGGGTTCTCCAAAGTTGTGCCGTGGTTCCAATGCCTTAACTTTGCCTCGTTGATTGCCCTGCCATGATTGATCTCGCTCCACTGGTCCGCCGTTTGGCGGGCACTCCGTTGGCTGAATGGGCCAACGGCCTGCAAGCGCAACTTGATGCCAAGATGACTAAAAGCCATGGCGACCTGGAGCGCTGGGAAAGCGCGCTGGATGCGCTGCCAGCGCTGATACCCACACGCGTTGATCTGGCCGAAAGTTTCACCCTCGACAACGACTGCGACGCCGATACCCGGGCGCAACTGCGTACAGCATTGATGGGGCTGTCGCCGTGGCGCAAAGGCCCGTTCGATGTATTCGGTGTGCACATCGACACCGAATGGCGCTCGGACTGGAAATGGTCACGGGTGTCACCGCACCTGGATCTAAAAGGCAAACGGGTGCTGGATGTCGGTTGCGGCAATGGCTATTACCAGTGGCGCATGTTGGGTGCCGGCGCCGACAGCGTGATTGGGGTTGATCCGAACTGGCTATTCTTCTGTCAGTTCCAGGCCATGCAGCGGTTTTTGCCCGACCTGCCCGCGTGGCACCTGCCGTTTACCCTGGAAGACCTGCCCGCCAACCTCGAAGGCTTCGACACGGTGTTTTCCATGGGTGTGCTGTATCACCGGCGCTCACCGATCGACCATCTGTTGGCGCTGAAAGACTGCCTAGTCAAAGGTGGCGAGTTGGTGCTGGAGACGTTGGTGGTGGAAGGCGATGTGCAACAAGTGCTGGTGCCTGAGGACCGTTATGCGCAAATGCGTAACGTCTGGTTCCTGCCTTCGGTACCGGCG